>OMSM01000289.1 GCA_900313745.1 uncultured Lachnospiraceae bacterium | reverse complement strand
TCATCCATCCCCAGCCTGTGGCCGACCTCAAAGAAGAAATAGTTGCAGGAGTTGTGGATCGCCTCCGTCACATTAAGGGGGCCGTGAGCGCCTTTAGGATAGATCCAGCAGTGCGGCGAAGGGCTGATCTCCGTGTAGGTTGCGGTACAGGTGATCCTTTCCTCGTCGGTGATCACTCCCTCGAGCAGAGCTGCTGTCGAGGAGACCATCTTGAAGGTGGAACCGGGAGCGGTCCACTGCTGCGTCGCATAATTTATCAGAGGCCTTGAGTGATCGTTCAGAAGCCGGTTGAAATACTCCGCGTCAACACCGTTGGCCATGAGGTTGCTGTCGTAGCTGGGATAGGTGACGAGGGCGAGAACCTCGCCGGTATTGACATCCGTGATGACGACCGATCCCGTGCACGGATCCAGGCTTAAGTCTGCCGGCGTGAGATCCAGTTTCTGGATGCGGGTGCGCATGAAGGTGTAGGCGGTCTCGTTCCCGCTGAGGAAAAGGCCCTTCTCCTCCTCCGGCACGTCCACAATCCCCTGCTCCATCAGTATGAGGCAGACCTCCTCCCCGCTCAGGAGGTCGTTCTGGATCATGAACCGGATCACGCGGCGGCGGAAACCGTCGTCCTCCCTCAGGTGTTCGCTGATATAGCGGCTGATGGCGGACATCACCTCCGCTGCTCCGGAGTATTTCTCGTTCAGGTCAAGTTTTGACATGTTCACCCATCCGGAAGCCACGGTATGCTCGAGATACTCGGCGAGAGGAATGGTTTCCTTCGTGGTCCAGCGGATATAGACGTCGTCGTCCGTATCCACAAGGGAGCGCGGGATGACCTCATTGTCGTAAAGATACTGGACAATATAGCTCTGATATACCTGCATCTCTTTTGGGAGGTCTTTGTACGGCACGCGGCGGGTGCTGATCTCGTCGTTAATTTCCTGGATCACGCCGTCCAGACGCTCCGCAAACCGCGCATAGACCGCCTGCTCGGTCTCTCCTGCTTCGGGTCCTCCCATATGCGGAATGCTGACGATGCCGTTGGAGAACACCGCGTTGTAGACGTCGTAGATCGGGATGACGATGCTGGAGTTCTCGTTTGGCTTGGGGGTGTATTCCTTTATGTTCTCAATCCTGGCCAGAAGTATGTCTGCGAGCTTCTTCTCGAGGATATCGTAGACCGCGACCTGGAGATCCCTGTCAATGGTGAGATAGACGTCGTTTCCGGCGCGGGGGGAGGTCACTCCCACTGTCTCGAGAATCTTTCCGAGTGAGTCGAGGTAGACGGTCATGCTGCCCTTTCTTCCCTGGAGTTCGGACTCCAGCGAAGACTCGATGCCGGCCTTGCCCACCGTATCGGTGCTGTCGTACTCCGGGTCGGTTTTTTTGAGGGTGTTCAGCTCGTCGGTGGAAATGATGCCGGTATAGCCGAGAATCTGGGAGAAATACTTCCCGTCGGGGTAGCGCCGGATGGTTTCGTTCTCCACGCTGATCCCCTGAAGGACATCGGCGTTCTCGAGGATATCCGCTACCGTCTGGCCGCTTACATTAAAAGCAATGGTAGTGGTCAGGTATTTCTGATAGGCATTGAGGCTCAGCCGGTAGCGTATTGTGATGATGTCGAGGAGACGCTGGGCGGAATAGGAGGAATCGATGACGAATACCTGGCCATCCCCGTCTTCAGACGCAGTTTTCTGTCCGAGCTGATAGCGCTCCGCAAGATCCCGGATGATGTCGTCGGGAGTTTTGGTTTTCTCCTCATAGGTCAGGTCGTCGGCACTTGTACGCCCGTAGATGTCCGCAATAAAGCGAAGGCGCGAAGCTCCGTCCAGGGTGTAGATATAGCCGTTCTCCCCCATCCCGATGCCGAAGGTGGCAGTGATGGAGTCTCCGTTGCGCTCGATAATGTCCAGGACGCGGTTTATCGTGGAATTCAGGCGGGTATTCCGCCCGGACTCCTCGTAGGTATCACGGATGGCAACGGCATAGGCCAGATCGTTGGCTGCGAGGATCTTCCCGTTCCGGTCGTAGATGTTGCCGCGCGTGCTGGGAATGGAAACCTCCCGCTTGATCCTTAGCTGGAAGGTGTTAAGGTACTCCTCGCCCCGCACGATCTGCAGCGTGAAGAGATGCTTGATATAGACGGCGGCCAGCACGGCGAACGCGACGATAAGAATGATTACGCGGAAGCCCAGCGGGCGGACAAGCCCGGATGCCCTCGCCTTAAGATGGTCAACTCCTCTTGGCATAGTTCTTCTCACTCTCCGGGACTGTGCGCAGCCACCGGGTATAAATCTTCAGAATAAGCGGATACAGGAACAGCGCGATAAGGGAGGTATAGAGCATCTCCGGCAGGACAGTTCCTGTTATGAACTCGCTGAAAAAGAAGCGCCCGCGGATAAGAAAACTGAAGACGTAGACAAAAAAGGCCTGGAGAAAATCGCCGACGGCAACGGCTCCTACAGGAAGCAGCATGTCATCGGGAAAGATAAGCCTTTCCAGCTTGCCGGAAAGGTAGCCGGCCACGGAGTACGCGAGGGCGTAAAAACCTATGGCAGGGCCAAATACCATATCCTCTAAGAGCCCGGCCGCGAAACCGATAAACACGCCCTTCCCCGATCCCATAAGAAGGCTTAGGGAGACAACTGCGATGACAAGAAGGTTCGGCGCGATACCGCCGATCGCGGCGGCGCGGAAAAGCGTGCTCTGCAGCACAAGGGACAGAATGAGCACGCATATGATAATCAGCGCGGAGCGCAGTGATTTCTGAAAAGAATTCATAGCTAGTCGTCGGTATCCATGGTGCTGTCCTTTACGTCCAGCACGATAAGCACCGTATCCAGGTGTTCGAAATCCACGGCGGGGACGATCCGGCCGGACCAGGTCAGATTATTGGAATCCTTGGTAATTTCGGCGATGTAGCCGATAAGTATGCCGGGCTGGTACTTGCCGCTGATGTTCCCGGTGACCACCTTGTCCCCCGGGGCTACCTGCTCCTCCCTGTTGATCAGGCGGGAGAAACTGAGATATCCCTCGTTGTAGGCGGCAAGCGAGCCGCTCACAATCAGCGTATCCTGGGTGGAGAGCACCTGCGAAGCGACATTGGACTCGTCGTCGATGATGCTCATCACCCGCGCCCAGTGCGGGCCGACGGCCGTGATCCGGCCGACCAGGCCGGAATCGGCGAGAACATTCATATTGACGAGAATCCCGTCTTCTTCTCCCTTGTCGACAATAAAGGAGTGGAAATAGTTCCCGGCATCCCTCGCAATAATCCGGGCACCGGTTTTCCGGTAGCCCGCGTATCTGCTGTCCAGGGCGTACAGTTCCCTTAGGGAAGTGAGCTCATACTGCTCCATCGACAGCTCCGCATTCTTTTCGTTAAGCTCTCTGATTTCCGCCCGGAGAGTGGCGTTCTCCTCCTCCAGCCGCCGCATTCTGGCAAGCGCCTCGGAGCGGTCGATAAGGTAGGAGCCCACCGCGCTTATTCCCTCCTGGAAAGGGATCACCAGGTACTCCGAGACCGCGTACAGCGGTCCGGTAAACACCGGAGTCAGATAGCTTGCGGCGATCAGTCCCGCGCATGCGAGGGTCACAATCAGCAGGATATAGCGGTCCGGGACCCGGATATGTTTTTCTTTCTTTTCCCTGACGACAGGACTCATGTCAGCCTCTTGAGGGTTTGCCGAGTCCTTCGATCGGATAGGCAAGCGAACGGTAGTTGGACTTCCGGATCACCTGGGAAAGCCCGAGAGCGACGGAGTTTACCGGGCTCTCGGCGAGGTTCACCGCAAGGTGCAGCTGGTCTTCTATTCCTGTGGCAAGCCCCTCCTCCTGGCAGGCTCCGCCGGTCATGAACAGGCCGTTGCGGTAGATGTCCGCGGACAGCTCGGGCGGGGTGCGCTCGAGTATCTGCCGGACGTTGTCTACAATAATGCGGAAGCCTTCCTCAAGGTTCCGGGTGACGAAATCGTGGTTGAGCGTGCGCTCCACCGGAAGCCCGGTGACAATGTCCCTGCCGTAGATCACAGCGGTGCCGCCCCCGGCGGAGCCGTCGCAGAAGGCGATGCGGACTGCCTCAGCGGTCTTCTGCCCGATGACAAGGTTGTACTCCCTGCGGACAGCCCCGACGATAGCGGAGTCGAACAGATGCCCGCCGATCTTGATGAGCTTGCTGAGGACAGTTCCTCCGAGGGAGAGTATGGAAATCTCGGTGGTGTCATATCCTACGTCGACTACGAGCACACCCTGGGAGTTCTTCACGTCAATACCCATTCCGAGCCCGTCGGCGACGGATTTCTCCACGCCCATGATTTTCTTCGCCCGGATTCCCGAATCCTTGATGAGGTCGTAAAACGCCCTCTTTTCCACCTCGGTGATGTCCGTCGGGATTGCAATGAAATAGTCCGCGGAGCCTATCCTTCCCCGGTATTCCTGGGAGATGAAGCTCTTCATGAGAAGCTCCATATTGTGGATTTCCGCAATGACGCCGGAATTCACGGGGCTGCTCACCCGGATGTTCGCAGGGGACTTCTCGTACATCTCATAGGCGGAGTCCCCGTAGGCGATCATGTTTTTCCTGTTCTCCACGGCGATCATGTTCTTCTGTACGAGGATCTTATCGGTCGCCGCGTTATATATTTTGATATTGTTGGTACCGAGATCGATACCGAATGAATTGCTGATCACGAAATAAACTCTCCAATCTGCCCCGGATAAAGCTCCGGGGAGCAATCTATTCTTCCGTCTTCCATGAAGCTGTAATAGGAGTTTCCGACGATAATGTGGTCTATAAGCGGAATCCCCAGGAGAAGGCCTGCCTTCGCTATGCGCTCCGTGCTCTCCCCGTCGCATCTGCTGGGCGTCGGATCGCCGCTCGGATGGTTGTGGATGAGCAGGATCGAGGTAGCTTTGTCGGACAGGGCTCTCTCAAAAACTTCCCGCACCGAGATCAGCGTGGCGTTTATCGTACCGGAGCTTAACACGTGCTCCCCTATCTTCTCCAGCTTAAGGTTAAGCGAGATGAGAAGAAGCTTCTCCCTGTCTTCCGGGGCAAGCCTCGGGCGGTAGTAGTCAAAGACCTTCTGCGGGTCGTTGAAAATCAGTCCCTTCTCATGCCTCACCTGGGCAAGTCGGATGGACAGTTCCATAAGGGCAAGGATTCGTCTCGCCTTTACCTTTCCTATCCCGCGGATCTTCATGAGATCCTTAAAGCTCATCCCGCAGAGAATGCCGAGTGACGGCGGGTTCTGCGGGTTATTCCCGTTAAGAAGGCGCCTGCTGATCGCTGTGGCGTCCCCCGACCCGTCCCCGGAATGTATAAGGATGGCGATCAGCTCCGCATCGGTGAGCTTGTCCGCCCCCATGGCATCCATGCGCTCATACGGGCGCTCCGCATTAAACTCCGCGGCACTGGTTTTACGGCGTTCTTTCAATCATTCCTCCTTGCTCCCCGGGCAGCGGGAAGGGAGGATGCAAACATTTTATAGATGAATAATACCCCGGTCAAGCATTAACTGGAGGCTCTTCAGCACCCCAAGCTTTGCGTGCGGCCAGGTCAGGCCGCCCTGCATGAACACGGTATACGGCGGCCGGACCGGCCCGTCCGCGGACAGCTCCATAGTGGACCCTGAGACGAAGGCTCCGGCTGCCATGATGACCTGGGAGTCGTATCCCGGCATATCATCCGGCTGGGGGACGACGTAGCTGTCGACGGGCGATGCCGCCTGTATTCCCTGGCAGAAAGCGATGACGCCCTCCGGATTTCCGAAGGTCACGGACTGGATGATGTCGGAACGCAGATCCGTCACCCCCGGGCTTACCTCAAACCCCAGCGCCCCGTAAGCTCCGGCCGCGAACATCGCGCCCTTCATCGCTGACGCAACTGCCGTGGGGGCGAGGAAGAAGCCCTGGTAGAGCGACGGGAGAACACCGAGGGTCGCGCCGACCTCCCGGCCGAGCCCCGGGGAGGTGAGCCTCCTCGCAGCGTTTTCCACACAGATCCTTGTCCCCGCAATATACCCGCCGGTAGGTGCAAGCCCTCCACCGGGATTCTTGATTAACGAGCCGACGATCATGTCCGCCCCGACCTCGGAGGGCTCCCTCTCCTCGGTGAATTCGCCGTAGCAGTTGTCGATCATTACCGTGATATCGGGACGGATTTCCCTGATGAAGCGGATGCATGCGCCGATCTCCTCCACGGTAAAGGTAGGTCTGCCGGAATATCCCCTTGACCGCTGGATCACGGCGATCCGGGTGTTGTCCCTTAGTGCGGCTCTTATATTCTCCGGGCTCAGCCGCCCTTCCCCGTCGAGCTCCGCCTGGCTGTAGCTTATGCCGTACTCAGCGAGGGAACCCGCGGATTCCCGGATTCCGATAACCTCCTCCATGGTGTCGTAGGGAGCGCCGGACGCATACAGAAGGCCGTCCCCGGGCCGGAGGTTTGCCATAAGCGCCAGGGCAAGGGCATGGGTGCCGCAGGTGATCTGGGGGCGCACGAGGGCATCCTCCGTGCAGAACGCCCGCGCGAAGGTCTCCTCGAGCCCGTCCCTTCCTATATCATCGTACCCGTAGCCGGTGGTGCCCATAAGATTCGCCTCTCCTACGTGCGCCTCCTGCATCGCGCGGATCACCTTGAGCTGGTTATACTCCGCGATGCGGTCTGTCTCGGCGAAGCGGGGCGAAAGCTCCTGAAGAATCGGCTCCGCGAAGGCGAGCACCTTCTCTCCTATGCCAAATCTGGAATACATGCTGTTGTTGGTCATTGTCCCTGGAATGCTCCTGCAAATTCTTAGTCAATTAAATAAACAGTTCCGCGCGGATCCTGGCGGCGAGGGCGTTCTCAAGCGCCTTTGCCGTTCCATAGTCATCCAGGCAGATCATCTCGGTGTCCTGCCGGTTCGTGAACCATGTCAGCTGCCGCTTTGCGAAGTGGCGGGTTTCCGTCTTGATCCTTTCCCTCGCCTCATCAAGGGAAAACTCTCCTTTAAGTGCCCGGATCACCTGCCTGTAGCCAAGTCCCTGCATTGAGACGTCGTTCTCGTTAAGGCCCGTTTCCATGAGTGCTTTAACCTCGTCCACGAGTCCCGCGTCAAACATCCGGTCCACCCTCGCTTCTATGCGCCTGTAGAGCCTGTCCCTCTCCATGGTAAGGACGAAATAGAGCGCATGGTAGGGAGATACGCGTTTCTTCTCCTCCATGTTGTGTTCGGAGATCAGCTTCCCGCTCCTCGAAAACTCCAGCGCCCGGATCACCCGTTTGACGTTGTTCGGGTGAATCGTCTCCGCAGCCCTGGGATCAACGGCAAGAAGCATGCGGTGCAGGGCCTCCGGGCCTTCTCTCAGAGCTATCCCGGAGAGTTCCTCCCGGTAATCTTCATCCTCGTCCATTGCGGTGAAATCGGTGTCCTTAAGGAAGGCATCGATGTAAAAACCTGTCCCGCCCACCAGGAAAGGAAGTCTGCCGGCGGCAAGAATCTCATTATAGCACCGCACCGCCTCCGTCTTGAAGCGGACCACGTTCCAGGGCTCGCGGGGGGAGACATAGTCGACAAGATAGTGCGGGACGCCCTTCATCTCCTCCGGGGTGATTCTGGCGGAGCCGATGGCCATGTCGTGGTACACCTGCATGGAGTCCGCCGAGATCACGGCGCCGTCAAGGGCGAGGCAGAGGTTAACCGCGAGATCGGATTTGCCGGTGGCAGTCGGTCCCGCGATGATGACCAGGGGCTTCAGGGATGTATTTATCTCACTCATGAGTTTCTATCCGCATTATATGTGCGGCTCTCCGGAAAAAAGGTGAAGGCTACACGATTCGCCCGAAGCGCTTCTCGACCTCTCTCTTCGTGAGCCGTATCATGGTCGGCCTGCCGTGCGGGCAGTGATAGGGGTTGTCGAGGGTGAGCATCTCCTTGATCAAGGCTTCCGCCTCTTTGGCGGATATCCTCTGGTTTCCCTTGACGGAAGCCTTGCAGGCCATGGTGGCGACGCGGTAGAGGATATCGGAGGGAGTGCCGGTGATGCGCTCATTCATCAGCTCGTCGAGCGTATCCGTGAAGAGCCTTCCCGGCTCTTCGCCGAACAGTTCAAGAGGCACAGCTCGGACAGTGTAGACTCTCCTGTCCCCGAAGGGCTCGATCTCATAGCCCATCGCCGCGAAGGTGTCCTTATAGCGAAGGTAGCAGGACTCCTCCTGACCGGTCATCGTGATGACCTGAGGCGGTAGGAGCATCTGCGAGGGAACGGGCTCCTCGAAGCGCCGCAGGAGCCTCCGGTAAAATCTCTCGAAATTGACCTTCTCGTGCGCGGCGTGCTGGTCGATCAGAAGCAGCGAATCCGCGATCTCCACAAGCCAGTAGGTAAGAAACACCTGCCCGATGATCCGCGCGCCGGCGATCATCGCATCGGTAAAGATCCTGTCCGCCGGGGTGCTCTCGTTAAGCAGCATCCCCTGCGCTCCCAGGGCAAGGGATGCGGTGTTAAGCTCCATCTGCCTCACTTCGTAAGCACCCGGAGGAGAGGAGTCCGCGGGATTCTCCGGGGTGCGGAGATCCTCGAAAAGAAATCCCATATCCCCGTCGCCCTCCGGCTTTCCCTCAGCTGCCGTAACGGATTCCGCATTGGGGGAACCTGGGACAGGGGGTACCGGAACCGGCTCAGGTCCCGGTGCCGGAGCGGGATCTGCGGCATGCTCCGCGCGGCCGGATTCGAAGGGTTCCGTGCGGTCGGAGTATAATTTCTCCCTCTCCTTTTCGTCCTCTTCCCTGCGCTCCTTCGCGGTCGTAAGCTCCATTCCGGGAATCAGCTCCCTGCCGCCAAGCGCCCTCCGGACACTTTCATCGATGAAGGAATAGACCTTGTCCGCCTCGGCAAAACGCACCTCGCGCTTCGCGGGATGGACGTTCACGTCAAAGAGATGCGGGGGCATCTCCAGGTACAGCACGGCGAAGGGAAACTGGTGCTGCATCAGGTCCGTCCGGTAGCCGGTCTCGAGGGAGTGGCTGAGCACATCGGAATAAAGAAGCCTCCCGTTGACAAAGAAGGTCTCAAAACTTCTGGACCCGCGGCTGGTCTCCGGGCGTCCGATATACCCGGTCAGCTTCATTCCGTCCTGCTCCGCGTTCACGGCGATAAGGCGGTCCGCGATGTCCCGGCCGTAGATCCGGTAGATGATCTCACGGATATTGCCGTTTCCCGTGGTGTGAAGCCTCTCCTTTCCGTCTGCCCTGTAATGGAAGGAAATCTCCGGGTGGGACAGCGCGAGATGCTCCACAAGCTCCGTAATATAGCCGGTTTCCGTGACGGCGCTCTTTAAGAATTTCTTCCGGACGGGAACGTTGTAGAAAAGATTTCGTACGATGATGCTTGTGCCGTCCGGCGCGCCGATCTCCGTGAGCTCCATGGGGATCTCATCGCCCGGATTCACCGGCCCGTCCAGAGTCACCGCCCGGATGCCGGACAGCGCCCCGCGCTTCTTGGTGATCATCTCGACCTGGGCGACCGAGGCAATGCTGGAAAGAGCCTCCCCGCGGAAGCCCAGGGTGGAAAGGGTGTCCAGATCCCGGACGCTTCCGAGCTTGCTCGTCGCGTGCCGTCGGAACGCGTAAGCGACGTCCTCCGGGGCAATTCCGCAGCCGTTGTCTGTAACTCGGATCAGCGCACTTCCGCCCTTTGCGACCTCGAGGGTTATCGCTCCCGCTCCGGCGTCGATGGAGTTCTCGATCAGCTCCTTCGCAACGTTAAAGGGACGCTCGATCACCTCTCCGGCGGCAATCTTGTTAACGGTATCCTCATCGAGAAGATGAATTGTTCTTTCCATGGGCATTACCAGCGGTTCTTCAGCTCACTCTGGAGCCTGTAGAGTGTATTAAGCGCATCCAGGGGGGTGAGGTTCGGGATGTCGATCTCCCTTAACTGCTTCAGGACATCCTCGTCCTTAACCGTGGCAAACAGAGAGACCTGGCCGAGGTCTACATCGTCGTAGTGCTTCACCTTTGCCTTCGCCTGGGACTGGGGCGCCGGAGCCTGGATGTTCTTTACCCTCTCGGTGATGTCGTTTCCGATGAGCTCCTGAAGGATCTCCTTCGCCCTGTCGACGACAATGTCCGGGAGCCCGGCGAGTTTTGCCACCTGTATTCCGTAGCTCTTGTCCGCGCCGCCCTTCACTATCCTGCGCAGGAAGACGATGTCGTCGCCGTTCTCCTTGACCGCGACACAGTAGTTGTTGACGTTGTCCATCTTGCCCTCGAGCTCCGTCAGCTCGTGGTAATGGGTGGCAAAAAGCGTCTTTGCGCCGAGAAAATGCTTGTTGCTTATGTGCTCGATCACCGCCCAGGCGATGGAAAGCCCGTCGTAGGTGGAGGTGCCGCGCCCGATTTCGTCGAGGATGATGAGGCTTTCCGGCGTGGCGTTCCTGAGGATATTGGCGACCTCGTTCATCTCCACCATGAAGGTGCTCTGCCCGGAGCCAAGGTCATCCGACGCCCCGACGCGGGTGAATATCCGGTCGGTTACGCACAGCGACGCGGAGTCTGCGGGGACAAAACTCCCGATCTGTGCCATGAGGACGATCAGCGCCGTCTGGCGCATGTAAGTGGACTTTCCCGCCATGTTCGGCCCGGTGATGATGGAGATCGCCTTCTTCCGGCTGTCCAGGTAGGTGTCGTTGGCGACGAAATCTCCTCCCAGCATGCGCTCGACCACGGGATGGCGGCCGGCCTTGATGTCGATGATGCCCTTGGTATTGATTTCAGGCCGGACATAGCGTCCCCTCTCTGCGGCAAGGGAAAGCGAGCAGTAGACGTCAAGACGGGCAAGCGCGTCCGCGCTCCTCTGGATCTCCTCCATCTCCGCGGCGATGCGGTCCCGTATTTCGGAGAAGAGATCATATTCCAGCCCGTTCAGCTTATCCTCGGAATTGAGTATGTCGTCCTCAAGCTGCTTGAGCCTCGGCGTCGTGAACCGCTCCGATCCGGTAAGGGTCTGCTTGCGGATGAAATCCTCCGGAACCATGCCGAGGAAGGAATTAGTGACGTCGAAGTAGTAGCCGAAGACCTTGTTGTACTTGATCTTGAGAGTACGTATTCCGGTGCGCTCCCTCTCCTCTTCCTCCAGCTTAAGAAGCCAGCTTCTCCCGTCCGTGTGCGCCTGCCTGAGGCGGTCGACGTCCTCGCTGTACCCACTCCGGATGATCCCGCCCTCCTTTACGGTCAGCGGCGGGTCGTCCTCAATTGCCCTGGTGAGTATATCCAGAAGTTCACCATGTTCGCCCAGATCACTCAGCACGGACCTGAGCTCCCCGTCCTTCCTGCCGGCCTGTTCACCGGAGGAAAGCACGGCGGAAAGCGTCCCGCGGATGGGGGCCAGCATGGAGAGCGAGGTCCGGAACGCGACCAGGTCCCTCGGATTGGCCGTCCGGTAGGAGATCCGGGTGAGCAGGCGCTCGAGGTCGTAGACCGGCTGCAGGTATTCCCTCAGCTCGTCCCGGTCCACACTGTTGTCCGAGAGGCATTCGACCGCGTCGAGGCGGGCGATGATCGCGTCCCGGTCGATCAGGGGCTGCTCGATGAAGCGGTGCAGGAGACGCGCCCCCATGGCAGTTCTTGTGTGATCGAGCACCCAGAGGAGGGATCCCTGCCTCCTCTTCTCCCTGAGCGTCTCCGTGAGCTCCAGGTTGCGTCTTGTCGACGAGTCGAGGAGCATGAATCGGCTCGCCAGGTAAGGCGTGATCTTCGTGATGTTTCCCAGGGAGTTTTTCTGCGTGTCGGTGAGAAAGCGCAGCATGGCGCCCGCGGCTACCGCACCGACCGGGAAATCCCCGAGGCCGAGCCCGTGCAGCGAGGAAACGCCGAAATGCTCAAGAACCGCACGCACGGAGAGCTCATCGTCAAAGTAGTGCGGAGGCAGCGGATTGACCGCGATGCCGAGTCTTCCCTTCAGCTCATCCATACTGATGCCGGAGACCATGAAGGTCTCGCTGCAGATGATCTCCGAGGGCGAGTATTTCATGATCTCGTCATATATGGCTTTCAGGCTGTCCGTCTCCGTGACGTAGAATGAACCCGTGGAGATGTCGCTTACGGCTACCCCGCTCCTCGACGTGCCGTAGCACACGCAGAAGAGATAGTTGTTGGAGGACTCGTCCAGGGACTCCGGAGCGATGTTGGTTCCGGGGGTCACCACGCGGATCACCTCGCGCTTTACCAGCCCTTTGGCGAGCTTCGGATCCTCCACCTGGTCGCAGAGGGCCACCTTGTATCCCTTTTCCACGAGCCGGGTAATATAGATGTCCACGGCGTGGAAGGGAACTCCGCACATGGGAGCTCTCTCCGGGAGGCCGCAGTTCTTTCCGGTCAGGGTGAGCTCCAGCTCCTTCGAAGCGGTCAGGGCGTCATCGAAGAACATCTCGAAGAAATCGCCGACGCGGTACAGAAGGATGCAGTCCGGGTACTCGTCCTTGGTCTGGAAATAGGTTTGCATCATCGGGGAGAGCTGGTTGAAGTCCACACCCTTCGCCTGTAAGTCCATGAAAATTGCCTCTTGGTCTGATTATTT
>OMSM01000288.1 GCA_900313745.1 uncultured Lachnospiraceae bacterium | reverse complement strand
GTAGTAAAACCAGAATCCTCAAACGGGTGGATAAAGAGCCCGCTCAGCAGCTTGGGCTCGAACCAGGTTGATTTCGGAGGCATGAGTTCGCCTGCGTCTGCCACGGCGAGGAGTTCGTCCATCGACGTCGGGTAAAGGGCAAAAGCACAGGCGCAGTCCGAACTGCAGCGCTCAGCGAGTCCGGACATCCCCCGGATTCCGCCGACGAAGTCTATCCTCGCGTCCGTCCTCGGATCGCCGATGCCGAAGACCGGGCCGAGCACTCTCTCCTGCAGGACGGAGACGTCGAGCCCGGATACCGGGTCCCGGGGCCTTAAGGACTCGTCCAGCGTCAGAGTGCGCCACATCCCGTCAAGAAGAAGGGAAAACTCTCCCTTTTTCCCGGGTGCGGAAGGCTCCGCGGAGGGACCGGAAACAGTGAAGCCGGCGTCACTTATCTTTTTAATAAGCTCCTCCGGGGAAAGGCCGTTCAGATCCTTAAGCACGCGGTTGTAATCCAGAATCGCAAGTTCATCGTCGGAGAAAAGCACGGAGAGGAAGTAATCCGTCCCGTCTCCGGCCTGATCTGCTGTCCCCGCAGTCTCCCGGTGCTTCAGGCAGACCCTCGCCGCAGCCGCGAGCCGATGGTGCCCGTCGGCGACGTAGACGTGATCCGCGGAAGCAAGAAGGCTGGTGATGAGATCGATATCCTCGCGGCTGCCGACGCGGAAAATGCGGTTTTCCACCCCGCCGGAGGAGATGAAATCCGCCTCAGGCTCATCCCTTACAATGCGGCTTATAAGCCCGGAGAGCATGGGTATTGCCCTGTAGCACAGGAAAATCGGGCCGGTGTGGGCTCTGCAGCTCTCGATGTGCCGCACTCTCCCGTCCTCCTTGTCCTTCCGCGTGTTTTCATGCCTGCGGATGACTCCGTTCAGGTAGTCGTCCACCGAGGACAGCGCGACGATGCCTGCCTGGGTCCTTCCTCTGAAGGTCTGGGCGTATACGTAATAGCAAGGGGATTCGTCCCGGACGAACAGCCCCTCGTCCATGCGGCGGCGAAGAAGCTCCCCGGGTTCGGTTCCCTCCGGGTTAGCTTCGGGGAAATCAATCGCGAGAAAAGACAGAGGATTGTCCCGTATTATCTTCTCTGCTTCCGCACTGCTGTAAACGTCATATGGCAGTGACGCAATGCGGCTTGTGTATTCCGGGACAGGCCTTAGGGCGGCAAACGGACGGATGTCAGCCATGGGAAACTCCTGAAATTCTTCGTAAATGTCCTGTTTTGAAAAAAGGGCCGCCGGATAAGGCAGGGCGGCCCAGATGCTTAAGGTGTAGAGGCTGAAATGCGTTTCTTCCGGCGAAAGCCTTATTACTTCACCGCTCTTACCCGGAAGACGCCTTCAACCTTGCTGAGCCGCTCAATTACGGAATCGTCCGGCTTTGAGTCGAGATCAAGCATGGTGTAGGCTATATCTCCCCTGGACTTGTTGGCCATCTCGGCGATGTTGACTCCCGTCTCACCGAGGATCGCAGTGAACTGGGTGATCATGTTCGCGACATTCCGGTGGAAGATCGCGATGCGGGAAACATGCTCGCAGATTCCCATGTCGCAGCGGGGATAGTTGACGCTGTTGGCGATGTTGCCGTTCTCCAGGTACTCGCGGATCTCTCTCACCGCCATAACGGCGCAGTTCTCCTCGGATTCCTCGGTCGAAGCGCCGAGATGGGGAATGGTGATGCACCCTTTCTGCCCTGCGATGGTGGGGTTCGGGAAATCGGAGACATAGCGCCTGATCTTCCCCGTCCCTATCGCGTCGATGACAGCTTTCTCGTCCACGAGAAGGTCCCTGGCCATATTGATCAGGATGACGCCGTCCTTCATCTTGGAGATTGCGTCGGCGTCGATGTAGTTTTTGGTGGAATCCATAAGCGGGACATGAATCGTGATGATGTCGCACTCGCTGTAGATCACGTTGATATCCGTGACGTGGCGGATTGAGCGGCTTAAGTGCCATGCGGCGTCCACGGAGACGTAGGGGTCAAAACCCATGACGTCCATGTCGAGGTTCTTCGCGGCATTGGCCACCCGCACCCCGATGGCGCCGAGGCCGATGATGCCCAGCTTCTTGCCGGCGATCTCCGTTCCGGCAAAGCGCTTCTTCTCCTTTTCCGCGGTCTTCGCGATATCAGGGTTGTCCTGGCTTTCCCTGACCCAGTCCACGCCCTCGACGATATCTCTCGAGGCCATCAGCATTCCGGCGATCACAAGCTCCTTGACGGCGTTGGCGTTGGCCCCCGGTGTGTTGAATACGACAATGCCCTTCTCCGCGCAGCGGTCCAGCGGGATATTGTTCACACCGGCGCCCGCCCTTGCTATGGCAAGGAGGTTGTCCGAGAACTCCATGTCGTGCATGTCGGCACTTCGGACAAGAATGCCGTTTGCGTCTGCAATATCGTCCACAGGCGTGATGCGGCCGTGGAAATGGGCCAGGCCTTCGGCGGAAATGTTGTTAAGGCAGCTGTAGGTATACATTATCTGTTCTCCTTCTCAAAGCGTTCCATGAACTGTACCAGGGTCTCCACGCCCTCGTAAGGCATTGCGTTGTACAGGGATGCCCTCATGCCTCCCACGGTACGGTGGCCCTTAAGGTTGACAAGGCCCGCCGCCTCGGACTCGGCGACAAACTTCTTGTCGAGGTCGCTGTTTCCGGTGACGAAAGGTACGTTCATGATCGAGCGGTCCTCCGGAACGACCGTTCCGGAAAACATTCTGCTCTGATCGAGGAATTCATAAAGGAGCGCTGCCTTCTTCTCGTTTCTCTCCTTCATGACCGCAAGGCCGCCCTGCTCCTTGAGCCACTTGAACACAAGCCCGCAGATATAGATGCCGTAAGTAGGCGGCGTGTTGTACAGGGACTTCGCGTCCGCGTGAGTTTTGAAGCTCATCATGGTCGGGGTGCCGGCAAAGTAAGGCTCATCGGGAATGAGATCCTCACGGATGATGGAGATCACCACACCGGCCGGGCCGACGTTCTTCTGCACTCCGCCGTAGATTATGCCGTAATCACTGATATTAACAGGCTCGGAAAGGAAGCACGAGGACACGTCCGCCACGAGCGGGTGGCCCTTGGTATTGGGGAGTTTCTTATACTTCGTCCCGTAGATCGTGTTGTTCTCGCAGATATAAACATAATCCGCGTCCTCAGGTACAGGGAGATCCGAGCAGTCCGGGATATAGGAGAAGGTTTTGTCCTCGGAGGAGGCAATCTTTATCGCCTCGCCGTATTTTCCGGCCTCCTGCCAGGCCTTCTTCGCCCACTGGCCGGTCACGATGTAGGCGGCTTTCCCGTTCTTCATCAGGTTCATGGGGATCATGGAAAACTGCAGCGAAGCTCCGCCCTGAAGGAAAAGCACGCGGTAATTGTCCGGGATACCGTAGAGATCCCTGATATCCTGCTCCGCGGTCTCGATGATGCTCTCGTAAACCTTGCTCCGGTGGCTCATCTCCATGACGGACATGCCGCTGCCGTGATAGTCAAGCATCTCGGCTGCGGCGGTTTTCAGCACTTCCTCGGGAAGCACCGCAGGTCCCGCACTGAAATTAAACACCCTGCTCATAGATAATTCTCCTTTCTCCTCACCCCGTTAATCTCCGGGGATATATCAATGGACGTGCACCGGGGTCCCGACCTCGATCATAGGGTAAAACTGCTCCATGGTCGACGGGGGTACGTTGATGCAGCCATGTGATCCGTTGGTCCTGTAAATATCCCCTCCGAAGGAGGAGCGCCAGTTCGCGTCGTGGATTCCGATGGAATTGCCTACGATCGGAACCCAGTATCTCACGAAGGAGGCGTAGCCGCGCCCGACGAGGGTGACGTTTGTAGCCTTGCTCCTTACGGTGTAGTTGCCCCTGGGAGTACTGCAGCCTCCACGGACGTTGCCCGTGACCACGGGTGTCTGGAGGACGGGAATTCCGTCTACGTAATAGGTAAGAGTCTGAGAGTCGATATCGATGTCGATCATCGTACCTGCGCCGATGAGAACCGGCGCGGAGGCGGTTCTTCCGGCCTGAAGGGAAACCGGCCGGTCGCCGCGGTACGCGGTCTCTGCGGCCGCGATGAGGAAAGCGGCCTCCTCGGCGACGTTGATATGCTGCGCTGTCAGATCCTGTCCGGAGGCAAGGGATGCCGCCATCGCTTCGGGACTGGTCATGCAGATGAACTCCAGCCCGGAGAAGAACTGGCCTGCCTTGCCCGGATCAATCACGTAATTGCCGAGACCGTCCACAGCGGGCATTCCCGAGGGATCGGTGATCAGCATGGTACGGATAATGTCACCTCCCGCAACATAGGTCATTCCGTTAGGAAAAACATAGGTAATGCTTGTCCCGGATATGCTCGCATCCGTCGCCGCGCGGGCGCTTCCCCCGAAGGAGAGAAAACCGCAGATCATGAGAAAAGCTGCAAACAGTGCATACTTAAATGTCCTCATTTTCACCCTCATTTCTTAGCCAGATCAGATTCATCGAATGCCTCGGAGATCGAGGAGCCCGGTGATACCATAGGAAAGACCTTGTCGTCGCGGTCGATGACACAGTCCAGAACGCAGGGCTCTCCGCAGGAGAGCGCCTCAGAGAGCGCCTTTTCCAGCTCCTCCGCGCAGGTGACCCGGAATGCGCGGCAGCCTAATCCCTCGGCGACCTTTACGTAGTCGACCTTATCCTCCAGTACAGTGGACGAGTAGCGCTGACCGTAGTAGAGGGTCTGCCACTGCCTGACCATTCCGAGAACCTGATTGTCAATGATTACCTCGATCACCGGGATGCCGCAGCGGCTTGCGGTGGCAAGCTCGTTCATGTTCATTCTGAAGCAGCCGTCGCCGGCTATATTGATCACCGTCTTATCCGGCCGGCCCGTCTTCGCACCGATTGCCGCCCCGAGGCCGTAGCCCATGGTGCCGAGTCCGCCGGAGGTAATGAACGTGCGGGGCTTTGTGTAGGTGTAGTACTGCGCCGCCCACATCTGGTGCTGTCCGACGTCCGTGGTTATGATTGCCTCCCCGCCGGTCATGCGGCAGATGGTCTCGATGATGCCGGGACAGGTAAACTTACTGTGGTCATACTGCAGCGGGAACTCAGCCTTAAGCTCATTGATCTCCGCCATCCAGGCCTCGTGCTTCATCGGGGAAAGCCTGGTGTTGAGTCTCGCGAGGATCTCGTTAAGGTCGCCGACCAGAGAGTGCGCCGCCCTTACGTTCTTGTTGATCTCCGCGGCGTCGATATCGATGTGCAGGACCTTCGCCCTGGACGCAAATTTGGAAGCGTTTCCGACAACTCTGTCGGAGAAGCGGACGCCGAGTGCGATGAGCAGGTCGCAGCGGCTCACTCCGAAATTGGAAGTCTTCGTCCCGTGCATTCCGATCATTCCGGTGTAGTGAGGATCACGCTGGTCGATCGCCCCCTGCCCCATCAGGGTGTCGCAGATCGGGCAGTCGGTCCTGTCCACGAATTCCTTAAGCTGGCCGGAGGCACCGGAGATGATCGCCCCTCCGCCGACATAGATGAACGGGCGCTTTGCGGCTTTTATCATCTCGGCTGCCCTGTCCAGCTCCTCGTCGGTGCAGGCACAGTACACTCCCGGCTTCGGCGGGGTATACGGGGAATAGTCGCATTTCGCGGCGGTGACATCCTTCGTGATGTCCACGAGAACCGGCCCCGGGCGCCCGGACCTTGCAATCATGAATGCCCGGCGTATCGTATCTGCGAGGACATGGATGTCCTTAACGATATAACCGTGCTTGGTGATCGGCATGGTAATGCCTGCGATATCGACCTCCTGGAAGGTGTCCTTGCCGAGAAGAGGAAGATTGACATTGCAGGTGATTGCCACGAGGGGCACGGAGTCCATATAAGCCGTCGCGATGCCGGTGACCAGATTGGTCGCCCCGGGGCCGCTGGTGGCAAGGCATACGCCCGTCCTTCCCGTGGCGCGCGCGTAGCCGTCGGCGGCGTGTGCGGCGCCCTGCTCGTGGGAGGTCAGCACATGGCGGATCTTGTCCTGATACTTGTAAAGTTCGTCATAAACGTTGAGGATTGTCCCTCCGGGATACCCGAACACGGTATCCACACCCTGCTCAAGAAGGCACCGGATGACAATCTCCGCACCGGTCAGCTGCATAGTCAGTTCTCCTTTGCCCCGGGAATCTCAAGAATTGCGCCGCGGTTGCCCGAAGTAACCATGGCGCTGTAGCGCTTGAGATAACCGTCGGTAATCTTCGGCTCTCTCGGCGTCCAGGCAGCCCTGCGCTCTGCGAGTTCCTCATCGGAGACGAGAAGTTCGAGGCTGTTGGAAGGGATGTCGATCCGGATAAGGTCTCCCTCCTTAACCAGGGCGATCGGCCCTCCTACCGCTGCCTCGGGCGAGACATGTCCGATGGACGCGCCGCGGGAAGCACCGGAGAATCTGCCGTCGGTGATAAGCGCCACGGTGGAGCCGAGGCCCATGCCCGCGATCGCGGAAGTAGGATTGAGCATTTCTCTCATGCCGGGACCGCCCTTGGGCCCCTCGTAGCGGATGACCACCACGTCTCCCGCGACGATTTTCCCGCCCTTGATCGCGGCGATTGCATCCTCCTCGCAGTCGAATACCCTTGCAGGTCCCTCATGAACCATCATTTCGGGGACGACGGCCGAGCGCTTGACAATGCCGGTGTCCGGGGCAAGATTTCCCTTAAGGACGGCAATTCCGCCATTGGCGAGATAAGGATTGTCGATGGGACGGATTACCTCGGGATCACGGTTTATGCAGTTCGCGATGTTCTCTCCTACCGTCTTTCCGGTGACGGTGATGAGATCAAGATTCAGCAGGTTCTTTTTGGAGAGCTCGTTCATCACCGCGTATACGCCGCCTGCCTCGTTGAGGTCCTCCATGTAGGTCGGGCCTGCGGGAGCAAGATGGCAGAGGTTCGGGGTGCGCGCGGAGATCTCGTTGGCGATCTCCATGTTGATCTCGATCCCGGCTTCATGGGCGATGGCGGGCAGATGAAGCATTGTATTGGTGGAGCAGCCGAGGGCCATGTCCACGGTAAGGGCGTTGATGAAGGCCTCTTTGGTGAGGATATCCCTGGGGCGGATATTGTTCCTTATAAGATCCATGACGCGCATGCCTGCGTGCTTTGCCAGGCGGATGCGGGCAGAATAAACTGCGGGAATGGTTCCGTTGCCCTTTAAGCCCATTCCGATAGCCTCGGTGAGGCAGTTCATCGAATTGGCAGTATACATTCCGGAGCAGGATCCGCAGGTCGGACAGACGTTTTCCTCGTAGTCCGCGAGTTCCTCCATGGTCATGGTGCCCGCAGCTACGCTTCCGACCGCCTCAAAGATGGAGGAAAGGCTTCTCTTCCTTCCGCCGACATGGCCCGCAAGCATGGGGCCGCCGGAGACAAAAACAGTCGGAACATTCACCCTGGCGGCTGCCATAAGAAGGCCGGGAACATTCTTGTCGCAGTTCGGAATCATCACCAGGCCGTCGAAGGCGTGGGCCTTCGCGAGGCACTCCGTCGAATCGGCGATCAGATCCCTTGTGACCAGGGAATACTTCATGCCGGTGTGGCCCATCGCGATTCCGTCACAGACGGCGATCGCGGGCACGACCACGGGAGTGCCGCCGGCCTCTGCTACGCCGAGCTTGACCGCTTCGGTGATCTTGTCGAGATTAATATGGCCGGGAATGATCTCGTTGAAGGAACTGACGATACCGATAAGAGGCCTGGAGAGCTCCTCCGCGGTAAATCCAGCTGCGTTGAAAAGGCTTCTGTGGGGGGCCTGCTGCACGCCCTTTGTGACGACATCACTGATCATTTTTGCTCCTTCTCCCGTCCCCGGGACCGATGGCTGCTGTATATGGAACAGTCAGTTTCAAGTGTTTCTTCCGGATTCCCTGACCTCAGGTCAGCGGATTCTCTCCGTTATGATATCTCCCATCGCGCTGCATCCGAGTGCCGCGCTGCGGTCCTCTCCCGCCCGGATGAGATCGCCGGTCCGGAAACCCTCGGTAATGGTCTGCCTCACGGCGTTTTCTACGGCATCTGCCTCGGTATTCATGTTAAAGCTGTATCTCAGCATCATGGCAGCGGAAAGAATTGTCGCGATGGGATTCGCAATATCCCTGCCGGCGATGTCAGGCGCGGAGCCGTGGCTCGGCTCGTAGAGCCCGAAGCTGCTCTCGTTGAGGGAGGCGGAGGGAAGCATGCCGATGGAACCTGTGATCATGCTCGCCTCGTCGGAGAGAATATCCCCGAACATATTGCCGGTGACAATGACGTCAAACTGTTCCGGTGCGTGAACAAGCTGCATCGCGCAGTTGTCCACCAGCATGTTCTCCAGGGTGATCTCCGGATAATCCGCAGCGGTCTCCGCGACGATCTTTCTCCAGAGCCTGGAAGTATCGAGGACGTTTGCCTTGTCCACGCTTGTGACTTTTCCTCTGCGCTTTCCGGCGATCTCAAACGCCTTCTTCGCGATGCGCCGGATCTCGTTCTCGCTGTAGACCGCCGTATCCACAGCGGTAACAACTCCGTCGGTCTCCCTGGTATATCTTTCGCCGAAATACAGTCCTCCGGTGAGCTCGCGGACGATGATCAGGTCAAAACTTCTCCCCTCCTCGCCGGACTTTAACGGACAGGCGTCGGCAAGCTCGGGATAGAGGCTCGCGGGGCGCAGGTTCGCGAAAAGGCCGAGTGCCTTCCGGATGCGCAGAAGCCCTGCTTCGGGACGCTTGTCGGGGGGAAGCTTGTACCAGGGGGAGGTGGCGGCGTCACCGCCGATGGAGCCCATCAATACCGCATCGCAGTTCCGCGCCTGCTCTATGGTCTCCTCCGTGAGCGGCTCGCCGAACGCGTCGATCGAAGCGCCGCCGAGAAGAAGCGGGATGTAATCCGCTGTGTGCCCGTAAAGGCTGAAAACACGGTCAAGCACCTTGACCGCCTGCGCGGTGATTTCCGGTCCGATGCCGTCTCCGGCAATCACTCCGATTTTCAGGTTCATGAATAAATCTCCCTTGTTTGCCCGGCGGATTAAACAACCTGCGCCTTATTATACTAAAGGGAGGCAAAGACAATGCCTCCCCGTCCAGCTGTTCATGGAATAAAGCCAAAGCCCCGGATCCGGGGATCCGGGAGGGATTATCTGCGGAACAGTCCCTTCTTCTTATCCGTGTCTTCCGACGCAGGAGCTGCCTGGGGCTCATCCTTCTGAACGGCATCCTCGGGCTTCTCGACCTGGACGATTGCGGACTTCTGCATGGGGATGCGGCAGTTTTTATTGTTGCCGAACTCGACGATAACTGTGTCCTCGGAAAGATCAATGACGACACCGTAGAAGCCGGCGGTAGTAAGGACACTGTCGCCGATGGCCACGGTGGAGAGCAGAGCTTCCTTCTCACGCTGCTGCTTGCGCTGGGGACGGATCAGCAGGAAGTAGAAGAAGCCGATGATAACGGCGAGATAGACGATGGTAAAGAGACTCATGCTGCCGGATCCCGCAGCAGCGGTAAGGAATAAGGCGTTGTTCATGTGAATCGGTTCCCTTTCTGACCAGGCCCCCGCGCCGGAAAGTTATCCCCGAGGCATGGCCGGATCATGCATAATAAGTTGCGTTACGGACTATAATACAACAGAAATGGATAATTATACAAGCAGTTCCTACATATCCGTTCCGGAACGGAGAAGGCCGACGGTCTCCTCCTTGAACTCCTTGTAGCGCCCTTCATCCAGCGCCTCACGGATGCGCTTCATCAGGTCATTATAATAATAGAGATTATGCATCACGGCAAAGCGCAGGGCCAGCGCCTCATCCGCCTTCATCAGATGCCTTAAGTAAGCGCGGGAATACCCTTTCCTGCATACCGGACATCCGCAGTCCTCTTCTATAGGCCGCGGATCGAGTTCATATCTTGCCTTGCGGATGTGAAGCGTGCCTCTCTTTGTGTAGAGATTCCCGTGCCGGCCGTTCCTGCTCGGATAGACGCAGTCGAAGAAATCCACTCCCCTGTCCACTGCCTCAAGAATATTCTCCGGGGTGCCCACACCCATCAGATATGTGGGCCTGTCCTTGGGCAGAACCGGGGTGACCTTCTCGATTACACGGTACATTTCTTCGTGAGTTTCGCCCACGGCGAGTCCGCCGATGGCATATCCGTCCAGGCCGAGTGAGGCAATCTCCTTCGCGTGATCGACCCGGATATCGTCAAATACCGCCCCCTGGTTGATGCCGAACAGCAGCTGTTCCCGGTTTACGGTGTCCTCCAGGCTGTTAAGCCTCTCCATCTCCTCCCGGCAGCGCAGGAGCCACCTGGACGTTCTCGCGACGGAATTCTCCACATATCCTCTGTCTGCCCGGCTCGAGGGGCATTCGTCGAAGGCCATGGCGATGGTGCTTCCGAGGTTGGACTGGATGCGCATGCTCTCCTCCGGCCCCATGAAAATCAGCCTTCCGTCGACGTGAGAGTGAAAAGTGACTCCCTCCTCCTTAATCCTTCGGAGATCCGCGAGGGAGAAGACCTGGAAGCCTCCGGAATCGGTAAGAATGGGCCGGTCCCAGGTGGTGAACCGGTGAAGGCCGCCGAGGCTTTTCACCACCTCATCGCCCGGCCGCACATGCAGATGGTAGGTGTTGCAGAGCATGACCTGGGTGCCGATCCCCCTGAGGTCGTCAGCGCTGAGTCCGCCCTTGATCGCAGCTGCGGTGGCCACGTTCATGAACACCGGAGTCTCGATCGTCCCGTGCACGGTGGTCATTCTCGCGCGCTTGGCCATACCCTCGGTTTTGAGCAACGTGTAGCTGTAATTCATCCTGATCCTGTCTTCCTGTATGGCGATGCGGGCGCATCAGCCGTAAAACTTCGTGAAGTACTCCGCACGCGAAGTCATGTTGATCATCATTGAGTCGGCGAGAGAAAGCGCACACATGCACTCAGCCACGACGGCGGCCCTGGGGGCGATCACCGGATCATGGCGTCCGCGTATGGTGAGAGTCGTCTCCTCCCCGCGGGAGGAAACCGTCTTCTGCGGGCGGAAAATGGACGGCGTAGGCTTGACGGAAAGATCAAGGATGATCTCCCTGCCTGTGGATATTCCGCCAAGTATCCCTCCCGCACGGTTTGTCTCCGGTATGACCGTCCCCTCTCTTACGGTGAAGGGATCATTGAACTCCGATCCTCTCGCTGTCATCGCAGAGAGGCCGTCCCCGAAGCTGACCGACTTCACCGCTCCGACGGACATGACCGCGCCTGCAAGCTTCGCATCAAGCTTGTTAAACACAGGATCCCCGATGCCTGCGGGAACACCGGTAATAATACATTCGATGCTGCTTCCTACGGAATCGCCCTCTTCCCTCATCCGTCCGATCAGCTCGAGCGCGCGCCTGCTGGTTTCCTCATCGGGTATGCCTGTGGGAAGAGAATCCCTGAGCCGGAGATAATGCTCCGCTCCCTCCCCGGAGATGAGCGCATTGCGGATTCTTTCCATTTGGTCCGAATTAAGACGTTCCTCTCCGATGCCGGTGACCCAGGCAAAAACTTCTATTCCGCACGATTTGAGGAGTTTTGCCGCAACAGCTCCCGCAGCGACACGGGATACGGTCTCCCTCCCGGACGACCTTCCGCCCCCGCGGTAGTCCCTTATGCCGTATTTGGCATCATAGCCGTAATCCGCGTGCCCCGGCCTGTAGCATTCCGCAAGGTCCGCGTAGTCTCCTGACCGCTGAGCGGTGCTGCGGATAACCATCGCGATCGGTGCCCCCGTCGTCCTTCCGCCGAACACGCCGGAGAGTATTTCGACGCGGTCAGGTTCGTTCCTTTCGGTGGAAGCAGCGCTTCTTCCGGGCCTGCGCCTTTCAAGATAAGGCTGGATATCTTCCGCGGAGAGCTCCATACCCGCAGGAAAACCGTCGATCACCGCGCCCAGGGCGGCACCATGGGATTCGCCGAAAGTACTCACGGTAAGCAGTGTTCCGAAAACTGAGCCTGCCATATCGTCCTCACTCCGTCCCGGCCTGAATCAGCCTGTGGAAAATGATGCAGTTGGGCTGTTCGACCTTCAGTTCCTTTCCGTTCATCACAATAAGCCCCCTGTCGAGGTCAACCGTGAAGAAAGTCATGGTGTTGGATTCGTGGTTTAAGGAAACCAGATGGCGGTTGTCCGGGAAAAGCGCCGCGTCCTTAGGGTAGTCGCCGCTCACGGGAAGGCAGAGTTTTTTCTCAAGAAGCCCTGTCTCCTGGTCTATCGAGAAGATCACGACGGAATTGTCCCCTGCGTTAGTGCTGATAAGGTAGCGGAAATCCTCCGAGATATTGAGGGCGCTTGCCGCCGAGACGCCCGCGTGATAATCGTTCAGGGTGGATACGGTCTGGATCCTCTCGAACTGGGGATCATCACCCTTATCTGAATAGCTGTACACGCTTATGGTGTTCTTAAGCTCATGGACGACATAGAGGAAGCGTCCGTCTCCCGAGAACTTGATATGCCTTGGAGCGGATTCGATATCACTGTGGATGATGTCGATCTGGCGGATCTTCCCGGTGCGGTGATTGAGCGAATAAACATTAATGTGGTCGAGCCCCAGATCCGCCGCGCAGAGATATCTGTTGTCCCTGGTCATCTTGACGCACTGCACATGGGGACGGAAATTGCGCTCAGCGATGCTGCCCAGTCCTTTGTGGAATACCTCATCCGCGATCTCCCCTACACTCCCGTCCTCAAGAAGCCGGAGAACCGTGATTTTACCGTCGTGGTAGCCGGCGACGAAGAGCCAGGAATCCGTGTAGTCCGTGGAGAGGTAGGATCCTCTCATTCCGTTGATGGACGCCCTGTTAAGCGCCTCGAGGCTGCCGTCCGCAAGAATCCGGTAAGCTTCGACGCCGAAGTCCGTGATGGAATAGAGAAAACGCCGGTTGTGTGAGATGGTGACATAGGAGGAATTGGTGATCTCCACCTGGTCCTTCTCGTAAAGCCTGCCGTTTTCCATGTCCACGTCGTAAATGCGGATACCGTATTTATCCTTCTGGTTCGTCGTGTAGGAGGATACGTATGCGACATATTTCGCGCTGTTGTTCATTGCTTTGGTCCTTTTCATTCTTCCGGGCAGCGGCTCAGCAGGATTATGCCCGCACCTGTCCGTTCCCGGTGATCTTGTACTTATACGAGGTAAGTTCTCTTAAGCCCATCGGCCCGCGGGCGTGCAGCTTCTGCGTGCTGATTCCGATCTCCGCTCCGAAGCCGAACTCGAAGCCGTCCGTGAACCTTGTGGAAGCGTTCACATAGACGCAGGCGGAATCAATTTCATTGAGAAAGCGTTCAGCGGCTGCCTCGTCCTCGGTGATGATCGCGTCGGAGTGCCCGGTGTGGTACCGGTTGATATGACGGATAGCCTCGTCCAGAGAGGAGACCGTCTTCACGGAGAGGATATAGTCCAGGTATTCCGTTCCGAAATCCTTCTCCGTCGCGGGCACGGCTCCGGGAAGGAGCCCGATGGACTCTTCGTCCGCGCGAAGTTCCACATGATGCTCGTTCATCGACGACAGAAGAAGGGGCAGGAAGCGCTCCTTCACAGCCTCGTGGACCACAAGGGATTCCGCGGCATTGCAGACACCGATGCGCTGCGTCTTCGCGTTGATGATGATCGGCACCGCCTTGTCCAGGTCCGCGCTCTCGTCCACATAGATGTGGCAGTTGCCGGATCCTGTCTCGATCACGGGGATGCGGCTTCCTTCCACGACCGCACGGATGAGGCCCGCGCTTCCCCTCGGGATGAGGACGTCGATGTACTCCCGCATGGACATGAATTCCGCAGCGTCCTTTCTGTCCGTGGAGGCAATGATACCCACGGCGTCCGGGGAGATGCCGTTCCCGGAGAGAACATCCTTAATCGCGGAAACGATGGCCAGATTGGAGGCTATGGCGTCGCTTCCGCCCTTAAGCACTACGGCGTTGCCCGTCTTGAAGGTGAGTGCGAAGGCGTCTGCAGTGACATTCGGCCTCGACTCATAGATGATTCCGATGACGCCAAGAGGTACCCGGACCTTCCGGATGTGAAGTCCGTTGGGGCGCACGCTTTCCTCCAGTATCTCGCCTATGGGATCCGGGAGGAGGGCAACCTGCCTCACCCCTTCGGCGATCTGCGAGAGGCGCTCCCTGTTCAGGAGAAGCCTGTCCAGACGGCCCTCGGGCATATGGCTCTCCCGTCCGCGTTCCATGTCAATACTGTTGGCTTCCAGTATGGCACGCACAGTCTCCTCCTCGAGGAGGCGGTCCGCAAGCGCACAAAGCACGCGGTTCTTCGTGCCGGTATCCAGCCCGGCGACGGAGGGTGCGGCGCTTCTTACGGCTGCGCAGAGTTTTTCTACCGGTGTCATATTATCCTCCCTGTCCTGAACGCGGCGATGCCGCTTTTTGCCCGTTATCAGCCGGAATCTGCCTGGCTTCCTGTTACAGACTCGCAAACGCGGCGATGCCGCTTTTTGCTCGTTAACCTAAGTGAAGTGCAGGCACTTCACTTAGGTTACATTATACAGTATACGGATTGTTTCGTTCTCGGTGATGACCAGGTCTGCCGCCTCGTCGTGGGTGTCTGCCGGGAGTGGATCCATCGGAAGCGCGGCGAAAGCTGTGCCTGCGAAGATGAAGCTGCGGGAGTTTTTCCTCATCGCACTGATCGCACGGTCATAATAGCCGCCGCCGTAACCCAGCCTTCTGCCCTGTCTGTCAAAGGCGAGGCCGGGAACGATAACCAGTGTCTTCGGCTCTTCCCTCCCGTCCGGCGGACTGCCTGCGCTGTCGTCTTCCGCAGCTGCCCCCCCGTCGCTCCCCGGAAGATATTCCGTTCCTCCGGGCTCCGGCTCCGGGATTCCGTGGGAATCCGGCACGAAAACCGTATCGGGCAATATCCTTGCAAATACCATCTCCCTGTTCTCTCCGGGGATGATCCTGGGCACGAAGACCTCTTTTCCGTCCTCATATGCGGCTTCTATGATTCGGCCCGTCTCCGCTTCGCTTCCGAATGACATATAGATGAACAGCCGCTCTGCTTCCCTGTATTCATCGAGTTCTCTTATACGGGAGGCGATTCCCTCCGAGGCTGTCCGCCGGTACCCGGCGGATAACCCGTCTCTCCTTCTCCTTGCGGTCTTTCTCAGGGCTGCTTTGGCGGAAGCGGCATCATATGGAGCAAAACGCTTTCCTACAGCCTCCGCCGACCGGATTCCGTCCATCGC
>OMSM01000277.1 GCA_900313745.1 uncultured Lachnospiraceae bacterium | reverse complement strand
TGTGCCGGTATCCAGGGAGGTCAGCGCGAAGACGGAGACCGCAAGGGTGAGCAGCGCGGCAACAAGGGTGCTTCCGTTGAACATCGCAGCGATGCCCTGTGCGAACGCCACGGACGGAGAACCGAACTCGCCGGCCTTGTAGCGCTCGAAGACCATTCCTACAGCGATCAGGGAGATGACGCCGAGGGCGGACTCAATCAGCATGGAGCCGTAGCCGATCGCCTTCGCGTTCTTCTCGTTATCCAGCTGCTTGGAGGACGTTCCGGTGGAAATCAGCGAGTGGAAGCCGGAGCAGGCGCCGCAGGCGACGGTGATGAAAAGGGCCGGGAACATCGGGCCTAAATTGGTGCTCCATCCGGTGAATGCCGGGATCTGGAAGGACACGTTTCCGCTGAACGCGGAGACGAAAATACCGATGACGGCGATGGCCATCATTGCATAGAGCAGGAAGCTCGAGAGATAATCGCGGGGCTGCAGCATGATCCACACGGGGATCAGGGAAGCGACCGTGATGTAGATGCCGATCAGCACGATCCATGCGGTTCTGCCGATCGCAAGGCCGAGATTAAGGCCGATGATCAGGGACAGAATGATGCCGCAGATTCCGATTGCGGTCGCGGTGCCGGTTTTCATTCCGTACTTGTTGGTCAGCATGCCGTAGACGATAGCGAGGATGATGAAGAGCACGGAGACCATAGCCGTGGTCTGGTTGCCGTTGGGATGAAGCACCAGGCCGGCCTGGCCGGCGTCTGCCGCCGTAAAGAAGGTTCCGGCAACAACGTTGACGAAGGAGGCGATAACCAGGATCAGAACCAGAAGGGCGAAGATGATGAAGAGCTTCTTCGCGCGCTTGCCCATGGAAGCGCTGATGATCTCACCGACCGATTTGCCGTCGTTGCGCAGGGAGGCGAACAGGGAGCCGAAGTCCTGAAGGCCGCCGAAGAAAATACCGCCGATGACGCACCACAGGAACACCGGAACCCATCCGAAGACGGATGCCTGGATCGGGCCGTTGATCGGGCCTGCGCCTGCGATGGAGGAGAAGTGGTGTCCCATCAGCACCGCGGGCTTCGCCGCGACGTAGTCGACGCCATCCTCCATAGTCTGTGCGGGAGTTTTACGGTTAGGGTCAATTCCCCACTGCTTCGCCAGCCAGCCACCGTAGCAGATATACCCGATGACGAGGATGACGATCGCAGCAATGATGATAAATAACGCTGTCATGTTTCCTCTCCTCTCATTTGTGCCTCGCTGTATGCCAGGCTTGTTTATTTATGCGAAGAGCTTCTCCAGCGGCCGGCCCAGGGTATTTGATACCACATTTCCGCCGGATTGCTCATAGGCAACAAGCTTGTATCCGCTCCAGCCCCACAGCCCGAAGCGGTAGCTTCGGTAGTGCCTGAGCTTCTTAATTCTCTTCTTTACCGCATCATCGATGGTTTCCGCGACAATGATCAGGGAAATATCGGTATTTCTGTGATTCTCCTTTGCCTGCACCCTGGAGAGCCCGGTATTCCACGCCTTCTCGTCCAGCCCGGTGAGCACCTCGTCGGTCAGAGTATCCACCTCGGCAAAAAAGATAAACTCCTTCGCATCCATTTCCGCCCACTTCGCTGCCTTTATCAGGAAATACTGCTCGCCGTGCACCGAAAACTCGGCCTCGGCGGCAAAGGGCGGAACGGGATTCTCCCTGTTGATCGTGTAGTAGCGCTCGTACTGTCCGAGCAGCCGCTCCGTGATCTCTCTCATTGCGCTCCTTTGAAACGATGCTGCACTAATACGTTAAAGCATATTGTAGCACTATTATTCAGAAAGTATACATGTATTATGCAAAAAAACCGCGGACCCTGTCAGGATCCGCGGATTTTCCGCTCTGTATTCCGTTCTCCCGTCATCCCCTGCCGTAGAAATCCGCAAGGCCCTGCTGCATCACTTCCACATCTTCCTCTCCTCTTACATGCTCCAGCATGCGCAGCACGGTGTGATTGCTGTATGATTTCCGGAGATATTGAATAAACTTCTCCTGTGACAGCAGTTTCCTGAACACCTTGTCCTTAAAGGTCAGCCCGCGGAACTCCAGGAGCCATTTGATCATCCATTTCCCGCAGTATTCGGAGAACTCCTTCTCAAACTGATCGCCGCTCTCCAGCCGTCTTCCCCTCTCCCACAGATCAGCCAGATCCTGCTTTTTGTCATATACCGCCCTGTATCCGTCCAGATACGTCAGGTGCGGTTTCACTTCAAAGCCTTTATCGCCAAGGACTATTTCCAGAAGCAGTCCTGACCTTGTCAGCTCCGGTTCATTGCCCTGAATGAAATGGAAATTCCCCTGGCCATA
>OMSM01000312.1 GCA_900313745.1 uncultured Lachnospiraceae bacterium | reverse complement strand
GCGTAGTGGCTCTTCGGATGCTCGGGCTTCTCCTCGATGGAGAGCGCCCTGCCCTCCTCGTCGAACTCGACGATACCGAAGCGCTCGGGATCGTTGACATAGTAGCCGAAAACTGTCGAGCGGCCCTGCTCCGCATCCTGCGCCGCCTGCCTGAGTACCCGCGAGAACCCGTTCCCGTAGAAGATGTTGTCGCCGAGCACCATCGCGCAGGGCTCGTCCCCGATGAACTCCTCGCCGATAAGGAAGGCCTGCGCCAGGCCGTCCGGCGAGGGCTGGACCTTGTAGGAAAGGCTTAGGCCGAACTGGCTTCCGTCGCCAAGGAGTGCCTCAAAGCGGGGCGTATCCTCCGGAGTGGAGATGATGAGAATGTCTTTAATCCCCGCCAGCATCAGCGTGGAAAGGGGATAGTAGATCATCGGCTTGTCATAGACCGGCAGCAGCTGCTTGCTGGTGACCATGGTCAGCGGATAAAGCCTGGTGCCGGCGCCGCCGGCGAGAATAATACCTTTCATGGATGAACCTCTTCTTTTCTCTGCGATTGCTTTATTAAGTAATTCTACCATAGAACCGCGGAGATCATGCGCGGAATCACTCCCGGACAGGTGCAATATTTTGCAAACATTATGTTGAATTCTGTATTTACAGACAATTTAAATTTCTGCAGATTTTTGTGTTGACAATATCGGTTCCGGCATTTATTATTAAGACATCAAAAAGAAACGAGGACAGACCAATGAAATAATTATCACCGGTCATTAAGTGATGACCGGATCAGACGGAATAACAACTGAATAAAGTAATTAAATCGGAGGTAATGCGAATGCAGATTAATCGGTTTATTTGCTGAAGGGCGTCGGTTTTGGAAGATAACAAAACAGACGCCCTTTGACTATGCTTTTTATCACTATCCTGCGAGAATCCCCCCCCCGCTTCCGCAAGCGGCGGGAGTGTTCAATCTTCAGACGCAGGAATCCACATCGGCCTTGCCGATCATGACGTTCAGGATCTCCACATCCGTCTCCTTCATTCCGATCTTGCCGATATAGCCCATATTGCGGATCGTCTCCTCGATATCGTTCTCGACGAAGCCCTCTCCGCCCTTGAACTCCTTGTCGCTGATGCTCATGTAGTGGGCGAGCAGCGCCGCGTGAACGGAAGAAGCAATCTTCGCGGCGCAGCTGGGTTTTGCCCCGTCGCAGACGATTCCTCCGACATTGCCCAGGGTATTGGTGATCGTGCGGCCGACCGCGTCGTATCCCCCGCCAGACAGCCAGGTGATCGCTGCGCCTGCTGCAGCTCCCGCGCTGACCGCCCCGCAGAACGCCGAGAGCGCCCCGATGTAGTGCTTGATATAGATGGAAACCAGATTGCTGATGATGAGCCCGCGCAGCGTTTTGTCCCTGGAGAGATTCCACTCCTCCGCGTAGGTCAGCACAGGCATGGTCACGGTGATTCCCTGGTTGCCGCTTCCGGAATTGATCACCACCGGCAGGGGACATCCGCTCATCCTGGCGTCGGAGCCTGCCGCTGCCCTGGCCATTGCCCTCGCGCGCACATTGCCGCCCCAGTTCTCCAGGATGGTTTTCCCTACCCTCGCGCCCCAGGGATTGTCCAGCCCCTCCTGGGAGATCGCCGTGTTGCAGGCGGCCTGGTTCTCCAGCGTCGCCCGGACCTTCTCCAGGTCCACCGTCTCCGCATAATCGAGAATCCCCTTCAGGGTCATCTTCCTGCGGTCGCCCGCGAACCCCTCCGTGAAGGCCTTCTCCCCGGAGGTATCCTTCTCTGTCCGACCCATCACCGTTTCCGCCGCGTCGTATAGCACGGCGCCGTCCTTCTCGATGCGGGTGACGTTCGTATGATTGTCCTCGATCAGCACCACGGCCCGGTGAGGCTCCCCGGTGGCCGGATTAATGCTTCCCGTCGCCTCCGCGCGGATGTAGAGATTCGGCACGCCCTCCTCGAGCTCGACCTCGCAGTAGCCCTCGCGCACCATCTCTCCCGCTCTCGCCCGGTCCTCGTCCGTCACGTCCGCGATCACCTCCAGCGCCCGGCTGGAATCGCCGCCGATGATTCCGAGTGTAGCCGCGACCTCGACGCCCTTCTGGTTGCCGGAGTTCGGCACGATGACGCCCTTGACGTTCTTGATGATATTCCCGGAGCACCGGACATTCAGGTGCTGCGCCTTCTCCCCCAGCACCTGGCCTGCCCGCGCTGCCGCATAGGCAACCGCGATCGGTTCGGTACACCCCATGGCAGGCAAAAGTTCCTCCTTCAGTATCGTTGTGTAGTTAGAATACTCTTCTTCTGTGAGACGCATACGGACCACCCCTGTAGTACAGCACAAAGGAATCTGTTCTTATTACTGATATTATCACATCAAAACTCCACAAAACAGCTTTTTCTCTGAATCCCGCCTGTCTCTTTTTCGTCAGGCAGTGAAAACGGCCGCGCACCCCGGCTCTCTTTCCCTCAGGCGATGAAAACGACCGCGCACCCTGGCTCTTATTCCCTCAGACGGTCAGAACACCCGCACGCCCTGTCTCTCCAGCTCCTTCTGCAGGGAGGCAATATCCACTCCAGCGCTTTCCCTGCCCTGCCGGATCGAGAGCGCGCTCGCCGCACCGGCCGCCTGGCCGCAGATCATGCAGAAATCCATCTCCCGGGTC
>OMSM01000287.1 GCA_900313745.1 uncultured Lachnospiraceae bacterium | reverse complement strand
AGAATGCGAGGAACGGCCTGTTCGAGGCGGGTGTGAACCTGAAGAGTCAGGCCTACAACCTTGCCGTCGCGATATTGAACCTGGAAAATGCCCTGGGGGTGCCGTTCGGAAGCCTTTCGGGCATTGACGAGTAAAATCGCAGATATGCCGATAATAACAGAGAGAATTCGATTGAGGAGAATGCAATGAAGGCTGCCGTCAAGGTAATCATAGCCCTTGCAGTATGCGCTGCCGTGATTTTCGTGGCGTTTACATATATGAAGCAATCCGGTGCCTCCAAGCAGATGGGAGGCCCGGGAGGCCCCGGTGGAGGCAGGCCGACTGGTGGAGCCGCGCCCGCTGGCGCTCCGGCACAGGGGAGCAAGTCTGCTTCCGGTCAGGCCGGGGGAGCAGGGAAGGGCGGTGCCGGTGCGGGCAAGGGTGCGCAGGGTGGCGGTCAGGCCGGAGGCGGCTTCGGAGGCATGTCAGCCCAGTCTGCCAACCTGATTTCCGTCCGTACCCTCACGGCGGAAGTCACCCCCCTGCAGGACTACGTGAACACGACAGGAGAGATAGAGCCGACGAGCAGCGTGGACGTGTTTCCCGACATCGGGGGCAAGATACAGTCGGTCAATGTCAACGTCGGCAGCTATGTCAAGAAAGGGGCCGTCCTGATGAAGGTGAACCCCTCCACTCCGGGAACCCAGTACGCGCTCAACACGGTCTATGCGCCGATTTCCGGTACGGTCACCTCGCTTAAGGTCAAGACGGGCAACACCGTCACGGCGGGAACGGCACTCGTGACGATCGGAAATGTAGACGAGCTGCAGGTCACTGCGAGCATCCCCGAGCGCAACGTCGCCTCGCTCAAGAAGGGGCTTAAGGCGGACATCGTGCTGGAAGCCTATCCCGGGCAGGTCTTTGTCGCCTCCATCGTCCGCATTTCGCCGGTTGTGGACAGCTCCAGCCGCACCAAGTCCGTCACCCTTGAGTTCGACAAGAAGGACAGCCGCATCAACGCGGGCATGTTCGCCAAGGTCAAGCTCTATACGGACGTGTATTCAGGCTGCCCGGTCATACCGGAAACGGCGGTGCTGGAGAAATCCGGCACAAAATACATTTACGTTGTCAATGCGGACGGGGCGACCGTCAGCCAGCGCAAGATAACCCTGGGGCAGAGCGTGGACGGTTACGTGCAGGTGACGGGCGGCGTCAGTACGGGCGAGAAGATGGTCATCGAGGGCATGAATTCCCTCGGAGAAGGTTCGGCCATCCGCGAGGTCGCGGCAGGCAAGTAAGGACGGTATGATATGCTGAGCGAAAAGACACTGCGCCATCCCATCCTCATGCTGATGGTTTTCCTCATGCTGCTGATAATTGGTCTGTTCACCATATCGAACATATCGATTGCGCTCTTTCCGGAAATCGACATGCCCTACCTGTGGATTTCATCGACCTATACGAATGCCGATCCGGAATCTGTGGAGAACTCCGTCACCAAGCCGATTGAAAACGCGCTTGTCTCCATAAGCCATCTTGAGTCCATCTCTTCCACTTCATCCGAGGGGCGCAGTTCCGTCTCCCTCGAATTCTCCTATGGCACCGATTTGGACAAGGCCGCCGACGAAGTGCGGGAAAAGCTGGACCGGGTGACCCGCTCCCTTCCCGAGAACGTGACCCCGACGATCATGAAGATGAACATGTCTTCGGATTCCATCATGCGGATTGCCCTGCGCGGGAACCGGTCTGCGGATGACCTGAAGCGTTACGCGGAGAATGTCGTCGTCGATATCCTTGAACAGGCGGACGGCGTCGGCGAGGCGTCGGCGATGGGAGGCCGCACCAAGATCGTGCGCGTGGAGCTGGAGCTGAACCGCCTGCAGGCATACGGGATGACCCTCTCGCAGGTGTCCTCGTCGCTTGCCAAGCAGAATGTCGATCTGGGCGGCGGTTCGATTACCGAAGGCATACTGGATTATTCGATCAGGACGGCGGGCCTCTATTCGAGCATAGAAGAGATAAACAACACGGT
>OMSM01000285.1 GCA_900313745.1 uncultured Lachnospiraceae bacterium | reverse complement strand
CCGACCGAACAGCCTCTGCGAGGTAGTCTCCGGCATTCCACGCAGGGATAATTACGGACACCTTCGGCGGAGCAGCTGTTTTCCTGCGCTGCATCCTGACCGCGGAAGCAATCAGCTTAAAATAAGCCCCTTTGCTCATGTCCACTCCGAGCATCATGTTTCCGCTGTGGATCCTGTAGAAATACAGCTGTTCCGGAACTGTCCTGCTGATGTCCGTCCCTGCGGCGGCAATGCGGATCAGCCAGTCCGTGTCCTCGCCGTTCGGAAGCTCCTCATTGAAGCCGCCGGAGCGTTCGACCAGCGACTTCCTCATCAGCGCGGACGGAAGGAGAAAACGGTAATCCGTCGCGAGCATCTCCTTCTGTCTCTCCGTAAGTTCCCCGGCAGCTTCGCTCATAAAGGTCTTCGCCCCGCTCATGACCAGCTCGCAGTCCGGGTGAGCCTTAAGATATTCTGTCTGGAGATACAGCTTGTCAGGATGCCAGAGATCATCGGCATCCAGATAGGCGATCCACTCCGATTTTGCTTCCCTCGCAAGCGTATTCCGCGCGGCTGCAAGGCCCCTGTGCGGGGTGTGGATCACCCGGATTCCGGGCTCCGCGGCAAGAATCTCCGGGGTACTGTCCTCCGATCCGTCATCCACCACAAGGATTTCCGAGACCGCATACGTCTGCTGCCTTACACTGTCCAGGGCCTCGCGTAAATACCTGGCCCCGTTATAGACTGGAATCAGCGCTGAAATCTGCAATTCCTTTCCTCCTTATCCGGTTCGCGTTCCTGATGCTCGCCGCGAGAACCCTGGCGTAGTTTGCCCCTCCGCCGCCGTACCCGAGAGTGATGTTGCTGGCGTGAATCCGCCTGAGATAAAGCTCCTCCTCAATGCAGAAGTCAATATTCACTCCCAGAAGCCGGGCCCTCGTCACCCATTCCGAGTCCTCTCCGACGATCATTTTCTCCGAGTAAGGCCCCACGCGGTCGAAAACTTTCCTCCGTACCATGGCGGCGGCGAGGTACCACTGATCCCTCTCCCCGGCGAGCTTCTCCTTCTCCGGCGTGATCTCCGTCTCCCCGGGGGAAAAGAAATTCCGGTACCTGCAGAACACAATCTCACAGCCGGGATTTGCGCCAAAGAACGAGAGCTGCTTCTCCGCCTTCTCCGGCACCCACAGGTCATCCGAGTCCAGAAACGCGGCAAAACTCCCGCGGCTCTCCCGCAGTGCCCTGTTGCGCGCCGCAGCAATGCCCAGATGCTCCTGATGAATGCAGCGGATTACCAGCCGCCCAGAATACTCCGAGGCGAGCTCGTCCATGATCCGCGGGGTATCATCCGTCGATCCGTCATCCACCATCACAAGCTCGATTTCACGCACCGTCTGCGCCGCAATACTCTCCGCCGCTTCCCTTAAGTACTCTGCGCGGTTATACACCGGCATCTGCACGGAAATCAGCGGGCTTTGGCTGATGCTCCCGCTCATGGCTGCTTCATGATCGGCCAGCCCATATTCACGTCGACGTCGTGTACAGGGTCGGCAAGAATAAGGTCCTGGGCCTCCGCGTACTCGTTCACCGTGAGGGCGAACCCCTCCTCGAGGGCTCCCTCCGGAAACGCCAGGCTTCCGCCGGAAACATCCGCCTCCCCGGCCTGGCCAGCTTCCTTTAAGATCTCCTTCTCCGTGAGTGCGCAAAGAAACTTCTCCAGGCGGCTCTCCATATCCCCGGGGCAGTTTTCCAGCTTTGCAAGCGCCGCAAGGATCTCCCCCGCAGATGCGCCGTTTACGGCCGCATCCAGCACGGCAGATCCCAGGGAACTCATCCCGAAATACATTCCCGTATCAAAATTGATCACAATTGCCTGTCCGTCCGCCATGTCATAAAACATTTTCGCGGCGTTCAGCTGATACCGTTCCATTCCTGTCATTTACTGTTTTACCTCTTTCAGATTTCTCTCCTGCAGCCAGTTGTCTCCCGGTGCGTCAAACCGAAGTTATGCCGCACCGGTCGTGTTTTCCCCCACCCTAAAGTCCCCGGATAAACTCCTCCAGAATCTCTGCGTTCTTCAGGGGATCCCTGCAAAGCCTCATCTCGTATGCCGGAAGACCACCCAGCCGGGCTGTCATCAGTTTTACCACCTCTGTCTCGCGAAACGCCCCGAGCTGCATCAGGCTGGAATAGATCATCTGGGTCAGCGCTCTTCCCCGCTCTGCCGGGACGATCTCCGGCTCCCTGTCGCGGCCTTCCTCCGGAAGGGACGGGTAAACGACCGCGATGATCGGGAGACTCCGCGCAAACCTGCAGCCGGAGGCATCAAGCAGAAGTTTTCCTCCTCTTGAAGGATCCCGCCTGATCACCGGGAGCTCAATTCCGATTTTCCCCTGCATGTCCGGGTTCATGCCGAGCGTCCTGTAAATCGGCTTCGCCTCCAGCGCCCCGCTGCGGGTTAAGAGTACGTAGTCGTCCGCGACGAAGTCCATTCCCCGCACCAGACAGGCGGCGGCAAGTGTTGATTTTCCCTGCCCCCCTCTCGCGCCGACCAGGACACCCCTGCCCCCGGCGCCGACCGCCGCTCCGTGCATCACAAGCATGTCCGTATCCATAGCCCAGCGGAACAGCGAGATGACCATCGCGTGCGCCTCGGGGGAGGTGTTTTTATCTTCGCCTGTATGCTCCAGGCAGATATAATAGCGCCGGCGGAGATGATCCGCCCCGACAAGCCCGTACCCTCCGTTTACGTGAAGATATCCCGTCTCATCGCTGCCGGTCCAGATCCCCGGCCCGCGCGCGGTTCCCTCCGGAAGGTACGGGACGAGCTCGTCCATCCAAAAGTAGAAATCCGCGTCCGGCTGCCCCCCGGCCTCCACATAGAGGCCGGTGAAGCTGGGGATGACCATCTCCGCCTGCTCCGCAGAAAGGAAATGCTGGCGGATCCGTCGTCCGTCGAGCAGGATATCCCTCGTGATCCGGCTCCCGGAGATACTCCGAAGGCGCCGGTCCACCGAACGGAAATACTCGCTCAGCGTTATCTTCTCCTCCCGCTCTCCCGTCATTTCTTCATCCCCCCGAGGAAGGGCAGCCTGTTCCTGTACTTCTCCATGAACTTCGATACGCTGTCGATATCCAGCTGCCAGAGCATGTAGCCGAGGTAGGTCTTCTTCGTCCGGTCCTTCCTCGGCCAGACCCGGTAAGTGCGGTACTCGGCAAAACTCATGCGGAGCGTCCGGAAAAACCGCTTCGCGTCGATCGGTCCCGTCACCTCATAGCCGTACTCCGAGAAGCGCACCGCCTCTTCCTTCTGCCTGAGGCCAGCCCTCAGCCAGCGCACATAACCGTAATCCGGCTTCTGGATGTCATGTGCGGCACTAAGTGCCGCTTCGTCCCCGAATACCCTTCCGTAGAAGGACAGCATAAGCCTCGCCGTGTATTCCGTGCCGAATTCCCGGACGAGCTCCGAAACCCTTCCGAACCCGCCGAAATCCTCGTGCATCGCGATCATCCTGCAGTCAAACAGCCATTTCATCCGGTTCCCGGGGAGCTCGTTGAAGAAATAGTTTCTCGCCTGGATGTTCAGCTGGTGAACGAACATGTCCTCCGCGGAGGGGACAAGCACATCCGCCCCGCGCAGGCTGATCTTCACCGCGCGGTCCCAGATCCCGGAGTCCGTATCCCCCATCTCCTTGAAGATCCAGCGGTGAACGTCCAGCTCGGCCTTCGTCCCTGCCGTCTTTGCCGTGATGGTCTCCGCCCAGACGACGTCTCCCTTGTTCTCCGTGTCTTCGCCGCGGAGAAGCTTCATCGCTTCGCCGAAGCGCTCCCTTGGAACGGCAATGTCATAGTCGTTCATCATGCGCGGGATTTCCGGCGCGTAATAATACCGCATCGCGATTCCCTTAAGCAGCATGACCGGTATTCCCGCTCTCCGGAGAAGGTCAAGTTTTGACAGGAGCCACGGCATTCCCATGACATTCTGTGCCTGGAAATAGCGGTGAATTCCCTTGAGCCTCGGAACCATATCCTGCGGAAAGCCCCGGAAGCCCGTCCGGAATCCGAGCACGGAGAGCATAAGCATATAAAGCACGCTCTCCGTATCCACATCTACGCCTTCCGTGAGCGGGCCCACATCCTCATTCCCGCTGCAGAAGAGAAGGCGCATCAGGCGCTCCTCCCTCCCGGTAAGCAGTGTATCGGCAATCTTCTGTTCCAGCTCCTCCGCTTCCGCGGCATATCTGTCCGAACCCGGCAGGTCAGTTACCAACTTCATTTACTACCTCGCTTAGGCAAAACCCTCGTAT
>OMSM01000284.1 GCA_900313745.1 uncultured Lachnospiraceae bacterium | reverse complement strand
TAGTGATAATTGGGGATATTGCGCCCATAGGAATTCACTGCCCCTCGGAGCACGGTATGGGCAAGAGGATTTCCGCTGGTATGCACCTGGTACCCGCGGTGCGTGAATACATGAGGGTGCTGAGCTGCGTAAACCGAATTGAGCATCACCGTGAAATCCCCGCTGGTCGGGTTCTTCATCCCCGACGGAACGTCAAATCCGCTCACGGTAAGCCTGTGCTGCTGGTCCTCCACCGACCGGGCACCGATAGCCACATAGGAAAGAATATCCTCCACATAGCCCCAGTTGTCCGGATAAAGCATCTCATCCGCCGGCGTAAGTCCCGACACCTCAATCGCGTGGATATGCATCCTTCTCATCGCGACAAGCCCTGCGAGAAGATCCGGTTTCCCCTCCGGATCCGGCTGGGAAGAGATTCCCTTGTAGCCATGTCCTGTCGTTCTGGGTTTATTCGTATATATCCGCGGGACAATGACCAGTTTTTCCTTCACGCGCTCGTTTACCGCGGCAAGCCTGCTCACATATTCACAGACCGAATCCTCATTGTCCGCGGAGCAGGGACCGATAATAAGAAGAAACCGGCTGTCCCTTCCGGTGATCACGTCGGAAATTTCTTTGTCCCGGGCAGCCTTAAGCTCCGACATTTGTGCGGTGAGAGGAAACTCTTCGCGGATCTCCTTAGGAGAAGGAAGCGCTTTTTCATAGATGAAGGACATTGGTGCCGCAACCTCTTTTCTGACGATGTTAGAATTATTGTAAGCAAACTTGCGCAATGGCGCAAGATGAGCGACTTTATCATCGCAATCTCCCGCGCCGCAGCGGATACGCGTGCGGCCCCCTGCGGGATAAACATGGAACAGCCGGAGATTTCTCTCCGGCTGTTCCGATAGATTCGGTTATTTCGCGTAATCCGTTACCCGGGATTCGCGAATAACATTCACTTTGATCTGTCCAGGATATTCCATTTCACTTTCGATCTTCTTGGAAATATCATGAGCAAGAAGTACCATGTCGGTATCATTGACCTGTTCAGGAACTACCATTACACGAACTTCTCTGCCTGCCTGGATGGCATAAGAATTAGCTACTCCCTTAAAACTGTTGGTGATTTCCTCAAGCTGCTTGAGCCTGGTGGTATATGTCTCCAGCGTTTCTCTTCTCGCGCCGGGACGGGCCGCGGATATGGTATCCGCCGCCTGAACGATGCAGGATATCAGGTTCGTCGCTTCCACATCGCCGTGATGGGATTCGACCGCATTAATCACAATCGGGGACTCCTTGTACTTGCGGCACAGCTCTGCGCCCAGCTGTACATGGGATCCCTCCATCTCATGATCGACAGCCTTGCCGATATCATGAAGAAGTCCTGCTCTCTTGGCCATCCTCACATCGAGTCCGAGCTCCCCGGCAAGCAGTCCGGATAACTGCGCGACCTCGATGGAATGCTTCAGCGCATTCTGGCCGTAGCTGGTGCGGAAACGCATCCGGCCCAGCAGCCGGACAAGCTCGGGATGAATGCCGTGCACGCCGACCTCCAGCGTGGCGGACTCACCCTCTTCCTTGATCCGGGCATCGACTTCCTTTCTCGCCTTTTCGACCATTTCCTCGATTCTGGCCGGATGAATGCGTCCGTCCACAATGAGTTTCTCCAGGGCAATACGCGCGACCTCGCGGCGTATCGGATCGAAACCGGAGATGACGACCGCCTCGGGGGTATCGTCGATGATGAGATCGACGCCGGTCATCGTCTCGAGAGTCCGGATATTGCGTCCCTCGCGTCCGATAATCCTGCCCTTCATGTCGTCGTTCGGAAGCTGCACAACAGAGATAGCCGCCTCGGCAACGTGGTCGGCCGCGCATCTCTGGATGGCGTTGATCACGTGCTCCCTGGCCCTCTTGTCGGCCTCTTCCTTCGCCTCCGCCTCGATTTCCTTGATCATCACGGCGGAGTCATGTCTTACGTCTTCTTCAACAGTTTTTAGGAGATATTCTTTTGCCTGTTCGGAGGTCAGTCCTGAAATTCGTTCGAGTTCCTGTACCTTCTGCTCACTTAACCTGGATACTTCTTCCTTCTGCCTGTGCAGTGATTCCTCCCGGCTCTGGAGACTCTGTTCCTTGCGTTCGAGAGAGTCCATCTTCCGGTCGACCGCCTCTTCCTTCTGCTGGATTCTGCGCTCATTGCGGGCCACCTCACTGCGGCGGTCCTTGATCTCCTTCTCCAAGTCATTCCGGGTCCTTATGGACTCTTCCTTGACCTCAAGCAGAGCTTCGCGCTTCTTCGTCTCAGCCGTTGTCAGAGCTTCGTCGATGATCGCCCTTGCCTTCTCCTCCGCGCTTCCGATCTTGGCCTCAGCCTGCTGTCTGCGGTAGTTTGACGTCAGCACGAATGTAGCGGGTACAGCGATCAGGAGGGTGATGATCACTGCGATGAATACTTGCAGCATGATACAGGAGCACCTCCTCATTAAGTTGTATGGAGCAAAAAAATAACTAATTTATTATATTTATTTTTGTTTATAGTGTCAACGTTAAAAGTTGCCCCCGCACCCGGGCT
>OMSM01000102.1 GCA_900313745.1 uncultured Lachnospiraceae bacterium | reverse complement strand
GTCCCGCCGGAGAGCGCATCCTACTGCAATCCTTACCGGGAGTGGATCGGTGCGCAGATCCGCACGGATTTCTACGGCTATATCAATCCCGGGGATCCTGCCGCCGCGGCGCTGATGGCGCTGAACGACGCCTCCGTGACCCACACGAAAAACGGAGTTTACGCGGCGATGTACATCGCTGCGCTTATCAGCCTCGCCTGCCTGCCGGAGCTGGAGATGAGGGACCGAGTCCGGATCGCCCTGAAACTCCTCCCGCAGAGGAGCCGCTTTGTCGGGGAGATCAGGCGCTTAGCCGCTCTTGCGGAGGCAGGCGCGGATTACGAAGCGCTGGAAAACGACGTGCACAGCCGCTTTGACGAGGCTGACAACCACGACTGGTGCCTGGCAATACCTAACGCGCTTCTGGTGACTGCCGCCGTGCTCACGAAGGAGAACTTCGGGGAGGCGGCAGCGGCTGTGGCGATGAGCGGTTTTGACACGGACTGCAACGCGGCCACCGTCGGCTCCGTGATGGGGATGGCAGCAGGATTAAGCGGTATCCCCGGAAAATGGCTTGAGGATTTCCTTCCGGTCATGCACACGAGCGTATACGGATATGAGAGCATCCCCTTCGAGGAGTATGTGGAACGCGCGATGGCACTGATGCGCTGAGAAGGCCTTGAGAACCGCGCGGCAGGGAAAAACCGGCCAGACCGGACGCGCGGTAAAGGGCCGCCCGGAGGCCCTCGGACCGGAGGGTTGCATTAGCTGCGGCCGGACAGTGCGGACCGGATCCAGGAAAGCGAACGGCGGATCTCCTCCAGGATGTGGCAGGGATCAACGCCGTAGAGCTCCGCAATGACATTGCCTGCATAGCCCCTCTCCTCAAGATCCGCAAGAATGCGGGCGATCCGGATGTTCCCATATCCGACGGCGCAGGTGAAGCACTCCCTCCCGTCCGCACTGCGGATGGGGGTGTCGCCGGGATGCATGGGGACTAAGGTGCGGTCCTTAAGATGGACGGTCATGATCCTGTCGGCGAAGAGGCCGAACGCGGCCAGCTCGTCCTCGTGGAACATGACGAAGTTGCCGGTATCGAACGCGCAGCCTAGTCCTTCGACCCGGTCAAGGAAATATGCAAGGCCGGCGATGGAATTAAACGGCGCGAGAAGGCCGTCAAAATCCTCCATGACGACGGGCATACCCTTCTCCCTTCCATAGGATACCGCGCGTCTCATCCCCCGCACCATGGACTCCAGGGCATCCTTCGTGCTGCCGGTCCGGAACATGCCCGGCACGATTAACAGGTTATTCGCCTTAAGTGAGACGGCGAGGTCAACGGCGTCCCTGTACTCCGCGCTGTCCGGGTCCTCCGGGAAATTAAGATGGACGTGAAGGCCTTCGACGGGGAGGGAAAGTCTTTCCAGAAGCGGCTTAAGCACGGCGCTGTCCCGCTTCCAGGAGTCCGGCGAGAGGTAGAGCATTTCCATTCCGGCGTCCATGAGTTCCGCCGTCACTTCTTCGAGATCAAGGCCGAGAGCATCCGCGCCGTCGCGGATGTTTTCGTAGAATACTGCTGTTTTCATCCTGTGCTTCTCCTTTGGGGAAATCCGCTGTACCATAACATATAAGAGGCGGCTTTTACCGCCGCCGTGCGGCACATCTGTCATTCTGATTATATCTATGGGAGGGAATACAATGAAGAATTTTCGCTTTTACGTACCTACCGTGATCTGTTTCGGAAAAGACCAGCTTGCCAGCCTCGCGAAGGTGCGCGAGAGCGGGGAGAAGGTCCTTCTGTGCTACGGCGGCGGGAGTATTAAGAAGAACGGCATCTATGACAAGGCTGTCGCCATCCTTAAGGAGGCGGGCGTCGAGGTGTTCGAGCTCTCCGGGATCGCGCCTAATCCGCGCATTGATTCCGTGCGCGCCGGTGTGGAAATCTGCAGGAGTGAAGGGATTAACAGCGTTCTCGCGATCGGCGGCGGAAGCACGATCGACTGTGCGAAGATCGTCGCGGCGGGAGCCTGCTACGACGGCGACGCGTGGGATCTTGTGCTGGACGGCTCCAAAATCAAGGCAGCGCTGCCGGTCTACAGCGTCCTCACCCTGTCGGCGACCGGATCGGAGATGGATGCCTTTGCGGTGATTTCCGATATGGGCAAGAACGAGAAGTGGGGCACGGGCGGCGATCTGTTAAAGCCCAGGCTCTCCGTGCTGGATCCCACTTATACCTACACCGTCTCGAAGAAGCAGACGGCGGCGGGAACGGCGGACATGATGAGCCACACCTTCGAGAACTACTTCCACAGGGAGAAAGGCGGCTATCTGCAGGACCGCTTCGCGGAAGCGCTCCTCAAGACGATGATCAAGTACGGCCCGGTCGCGCTTGCGGAGCCGGAGAACTACGAGGCCCGCGCCAACCTGATGTGGGCGTCCTCCCACGCAATTAACGGGCTGATCTCCGCGGGAGTGCAGGATGCGTGGTGCGTGCACCCCATGGAGCACGAGCTCTCCGCGTTTTATGACATTACTCACGGCGAGGGCCTTGCGATCCTTACGCCGGTCTGGATGGAGCACGTCCTCTCGGAGGAGACCGCGCCCAAGTTCGCGGAGTACGCGAGGAACGTCTGGGATGTCCGGGAAGAGGACGACATGAAGGCGGCGAAGCTCGGCATAGAGAAGACCCGCGAATTCTTCTTTGAGACGATGGGCCTGCCCGCGAATCTCCGGGCAGTCGGGATCACGGAGCAGGACAACTTCGATATCATGGCGAAGAAGGCCGCGGCCGGATGCGTCGGCAGCTATGTCCCGCTCAGCGCCGATGACATCGTGGAGATCTTCAAGGCAGCATTCTGATTTTGTGCCGGGGACGGTTTGCCGGCCGGTTTTCACGTGATCAGCATCAGGAGGAATTACAGTATTATGCGTCAGGGAGCAATGCTCAACACTTATCCGGACAGCCTTGGAAAGAATATGGGGGAGATGATCGAGTTCCTTTCCATGCCCGAGATGAAAGATGTTTTCCAGTCACTTTATCTCATGCCTTCCGTGTTCAATTCAGACATTGACCGGGGATATTCGATCATCACCTACGACCTTGCGGAAACGGTGGCGACGGAGGAGGATTTCGCAAAACTCCGTGAGATGGGTTTTGACATGATCTTCGACTTCATTCTGAACCACCGCTCCGTGCTCTGCCCCGAGTTCAGGGATCTCTTAAAGAACGGGGACAAGTCGAAATACCGCGACTATTTCATCAACTGGAACGAGTTCTGGGAAGGAAACGGCACGATGGGAGAGGACGGCGTCATGATCCCGGATGCGGACAAGTACGACGGCGACAACCGCCGCCGGGCGGGTTATCCCATCCTCATGGTCCGCTTCCCCGACGGAAGGGAAGTCCCTTTCTGGAATACCTTCTTCCAGAAGGTGTTTTATCCGAAGTTTGACCAGTTCGACCTCATCGACCTTGTGGACGGCAAGTACGACATTGCCTGTGCCCTGGCTTCGCACATCAATGAGAGCACGGAGAAGGGGCTTGCGCCTTCCGCGATCGACTGGACAGGCTATGAGGCGTATAAGGACGCGGTCAGTGAATTCATGGAGAGCCGCCGCAGATATCTGGGACAGATGGACGTCAACGGCAAGTGCCCTCTTGTCTGGGAGTGGTTTGACAGCGTCCTGAAGAAGCTCTCCGAACTCGGCGCCTCCCTCGTCCGCCTGGACGCGGTTTTTGCCCTTCTGAAGCAGCCCGGGAAGAGGATGAACAGCCAGGGCGCCGAGGCGTGGGCACTGCTCAACAAGATCGGCGATATGGCCGCGAAGTACGGGATGGACGTGCTCCCCGAGAACCACTCCGCCCACAAGACCGGGGCTCACAGGAAGCAGTGGGAGATGGGCGTCCCGACCTACGACTATTTCCTCCCCGTCCTTCTGATGGACGCGATGGATCTCGCCGATTCC
>OMSM01000162.1 GCA_900313745.1 uncultured Lachnospiraceae bacterium | reverse complement strand
CAGATAACCGCTCCGTTCGCGAGAGAAAGAAGGACGTAGCAGATAAGTTTCGGCCCTCTTCCGGCAACTCCCGGAAGCAGGCGGTTAAGCCGGGTCGCGATGTAGAGGTGCCCGAAGAAGATGCCGGAGCTGAACCTCGCGCAGAGAAGGCCGGCGGAAGGCGCTGCAGCGTGCCCGGCCGTGAGCAGGGCAGATTTGCCGGCATCGCGCCGCGCATTTTGTCGTGCGGAGGCCCGGCGGTAAAGGCGGTTTTCCGCGCCCCTGCCCGAGAAGGTGAGCACCACCGCGATCCAGACGGCAAGGATGTACAGGTAGTCCGCCTGCCCCGGCAGGGCGAGGAACATGTAGCGGATGTAAGCGAAGTAAAGCGCAGATTCGGCAATTGTGATGAGCCATTCGCCTGTCCGGCGGAACTCGATCCTGCTGATCCTTGCGGAGATCCGGTAAGCGGCGATTCCGAGGGAGATTTCCGCCATCGCCCTTATGTTGCCCTTGAAGGTGAACCCGAGCCATTCGGAGGGCTCCCTCGGGTGGTCGAAGTTCCGGCAGAGATATCCGAGAAGGAGAAGGGAGATCATCGGCGCGGCTACCTTCGTCATCATGTCGGGATACCGCCTTGTGAGGGGGTAGAGAACGGCCATGCATAGGAGCATGGAGGAGATATACCAGGTCACCCCGTTGAAGCCGCCGGTGTAGATGCCCGTCATCCTGAGCATCAGGGGCTCCCAGAGGTATTCCTTAAGCTTGTCCGCAAGGGAGGCGGCGGGAAGGGAGTCCGCTGCGGCGATCACGGCAAAACCGATGAGCCAGCCGGCAAGCATCTCCGGCAGGACGGCATCGAGTTTTCCCAGAAGGAAGCGGGCGGTGCCGAAGTCCCCGCCCTCCTTTTCGGCGGCGGGGCTGCCGGGACCTGCCGCCTTCTTCGCCATAAGGAAGCCGGAAACGATAAAGAAGAATTCGACGGCGAGAGAGCCGCCTGCAAATACGCAGCGGTCGTATCCAAGGAAATACCTGGAGTGGTGGAGCATGATGATCAGTGCGAAAACAAGCCGGAGTATGTCAATCGTGGTATTTCTTTTCATGTTCGTCGGAGGAGGGGTAAGGCAGGGGCGGTGCGGACACCGGATCAGCAGTCAGGATATATTATAGTGCATGCGGCCGCCCGCGGGGGAGACGGAATCCCGCTGTCCCTGCGGAAACGGAATCCTGTCGTGACGACAGGAGAATCAGCTGTTATTAATCATTTTGACCGAGGTATAAATCTCACCGGAACTCTATAGTTATAGTATCGGGAACAATTGATATTTACTGCACGGTAGGAGGGTATGCCTTATGAGAGGAAGAAAGCTTATCGCAGTCCTTTTTACTGCATTGTTGATGGCCTGTGTATTTCCGTCCAGGGTACTGGCGGAGAAAGCGCCTATCGGCTATGTCACGGCGGTTTCCGACGCGGAGACGTTCGTACAGTACGGCGGCGCGGTGCGGGCACCGTATATTGAAGTTCAGATCGGCAATCCGGCCCGTTTTGCCGATCTGCAGTGGTCCAGATACGATGAGGCGGCCGGGGTATATCTGCCGTATACACAAAGCCTCTTTGCCGATGGGTACTATCTTCTTTCCGGAAACCTTGTCCTTCAGGGGGCGGATTATGACGCATATACCCTGCCCGACTTCCTCTCGGTCAGTGTCGACGGATACGAGTGGACCTCGGACCGCATGGAGGATTTCGGGAGCTATTCCGCAGTCAGGGTAGAGCGGGGCTATACGATCAGCGGCAGCGGGCTGCTGTTCTCCGATAATCCCGAGTTCGATATCCGGAATCCTCTGGTGGGGAAGCCGATCAGTTCGTACTCCGTCGCCGGAGCTGCCTTCGGCGGCAGCGGCTCCTATACCTTCCGCAAGGTGTCCGGCCCGGACTGGGTGAGCGTCTATTCGGACGGAACGGTAAGCGGGACGCCGGCATCGATCACCCAGGAGATCGTCCCGCTGGTGATCGAGGTATCCGACGGAAACCAGACGGCTCAGATCACGGCGGATGTGTGGCCGGTCACGACAAGGCCTGATGAGCGCACGGATATCACGGCGGTTTACGCGGTTACCTACATTGAATCCGCGGTCATAGCCGGAGAGGACATCGCGGGGGCCGACCCGCAGGTGCAGGTGACCTGGACAGATCCGGTAAACCTGCCGGTCCGCGCGGTGAGCTACGAATATGAGCACAGGGGAAGCGACGGAGTGTGGAGAACTGCGGACAGCGGCACCTTCACCCCCGGGGAATGGCGTCTTTCGGTGAAGTTCAGGCTGGATGGCCAGGACGCGCAGGAGTATATCTTCGCCGAGGACATGACCGTGAAGGTGGACGGCGAGTACTGGCTCTCCAGGGACGACTTCTGGGCGGGAGATGATTACTGCGTCAAGAGTTTTGCAAGCCGTCCTTTTTCCATCGCGGACGGTGAGCTCTGGCAGGGCTTCAGCTACAGGAACTACGGCGACGACCTTGTTTTCTCCTATTCCGGGGTGTTCGCGGACCACCCGGAAAGTGTGCATTACCAGTGGCAGCAGAGCTCCGACGGACACAACTGGGCCGACATCTCCGGTGCGACGGGAATGTCGTACGTGACGCCATCCTCCGGCCAGGGCACGACGTATTACCGCGTTCTCGGATATGCGGACGGCTGCATCGGCGCCGTCGCCAGCAACGTCTGCACGGTCACGGGCCAGGCCGAGAGGTACGCGATCACGGTCAATAACGGCATTGCCGAGTATTCCGGATCGAAGGTCACTTCTGCGCTGCCCGGGACGCACATCCAGATATCGGCGTTTGTTTCACCGGACGGCTACCCCTTCCGGGGCTGGTCTGTCGAGGGCGTCGAGGTGCCGTATGAGGACCTCTCGAAAGTCGAGTTCTATATCTACATGCCGGCGAATCCGGTGACGGCGACTGTCCTTTACGATGTTCCGGTGTACTGGTCCGATGATCTCTATATTGTCACGGCCAGTTCGCTCAACGTGCGCAGCGATGCGAGCTCCTACGCGTCGCGCAGGGGCGGGCTGCAGTACGGAGAATTCGTGCAGGCCGACGGAGATGCCGGGAACTGGATCCGCTTCATGTACGACGGAGACGAGGGCTGGGCGTACAGGGACTACCTCGCCCTGACGTACAGCCGGGATACGGCAATAGCGCCGGTCTATTACACGCTTGATGCCGGCACGGCGAATGTGCGCGCGGACATCTCCACCGATTCGGAGCGCATCGGCGGCCTTAAGGAAGGGGACAGGTTCCTGGTGACGGGAATGCGCACTGCTTACGACGGGGAGCTCTGGCTGGTGACGGATTACTGCGGTGAGGATGGCAGGCACCAGCTGGGATATGTCATGGAAAAACTCGCCTCGCCCGATTATAATTCCAAAGCCCTTGAGCTGGAGGAGCCGGTTTCTCTTCCCGAGGATATGGAAGCGGTTTCCTACCAGATGAATACAGGCCATAAGAAGACCTCCTCATGGAGAAAAGGGGTCCGCCGCCTGTTCAACAGGAAACACAACTGACGGGGAATGGCAATGGAACTGAACTTCAGCATCGACGAGCCGGTAATTGTCCGAAGTGTTGACGCGGCTTCCTTCGGCGTGACCCCGGAAAACCCGGACAATACCGAGGCCCTCCAGAGGGCGGTGGACTATATGGCGGAGAATCCGGGCACCCGTCTCGCCTTCGCGAAGGCGGTGTACCGCTTCGCCTCGGAGAAGCAGATCGAGATCCGCAATGTCACCGACGGCATGCTGGACGGCGGTGACTCGGTTTTTCTCTGGTCCGAGAAGGGATATTTCAGCGTGGTCAATGTCTGCCGCTTCAGCGCGGAGAACTTGATCATCGACTGGGACTGGGAGAACCGGTACCGGCTTGCCGACATGATCCGCGTGGTGAGGGCGGACGAGGAGTCCGTGGAGTTCGAGCACTTCGAGGTGGACGAGGTTCAGAGGAACGTGTGGAAGTCCGTGAACCAGTACGACCCGGAAGATCTGACTCCCGGAGTGGAATTCGGCAAGGAATATGAGATTAATTACTTCCAGCCCTGCGTCCGCTCCATGGAGTATCCCGGAGGAAATCATTCCATCGTCCATCACGACGGTCTCCTTCAGGATATGCAGCCCGGCGAGGTCTACTGCCTCCGCTACGAGATGTACGGGACGAATGCCTTTGTAGTCCGGGAGAGCCGCCACGTGACCTTCCGGAATGTCACCATCTGGTCTGTTCCGGGCATGGGCTGGATCATTACCTCCGCCACCGCGTATACCCATTTCGATCACTGCACCGTGGCGAAGAAGCCGGGAAGGAACGCCAATATCTCCGCCACCGCGGACTCCATGCACATCGGGAATTCCGGGGGCTATGTAATCGTCGAGAACTGCGACTTCTCGTTTGCCGGCGACGACGCCATCAATATTCACGACAATGTGGGGCTTATCACGGAGAAGACCGACTCCCGGACCTTCATCATCCAGACCCGCCTCGTCTGCAGCGAGGGCGATACCGTAGGCATACTCCGGGATGACATCCTGGACATGGATTTCCGCGCGGTGGTGGAGAAGAAGGAAGTTCTTGACGGCGGCCGCCTTCAGAAGATCACCTTTGACCGGGATCTCCCGGAAGGCTGCGGGGTGAACTGGGTCACCTATAACCTGAAGTTCTCCACGATGAACTATATCTTCCGGAACAACTATTTCCACGAAAACAGAGCCCGGGGCCTGCTTCTTGGGGCAAGCCGCGGGCTCGTGGAGAACAACGTTATTTATAAGACCCAGGGCTCCGCAATCTGGACCGTGGTGGACATCGAACCGCGATGGTCCGAGGGCATCGGGGTCCGGGACCTGACCATCCGGAACAACAAATTCATCAGCTGCGACGTGAACCGCTGGGCTTCCTGCGTCTATCTCCGCACGCTGATTCCCGCGGGGGACTCGCCCTCGCCCGTGTTCCGGGACATAACCTTCGAGAACAACCTCTTCGAGGACTGCTCCGGCTTCGCGATTTCCCTGCGCTCCTGCGGGGACATCACCATAAGGAACAACACCTTCCGTCTCACGCACCCGCGCAGGCTTGAGCTTCCGGAGAGGGGCGCAGTAGAGATCGAGAAATCCTCCGGGATCAGGCTCATTGACAACACCGTCGTGAAAACCCCGTACTACCAGGGCCCGCTCACGAGGAACCGCTATCCCCACGCGAACAAGGGCGTCGTCCGATGCACCCTGGACAGGGAACCCCTGACCATCTACGCCGACAGCCTGGACGCCTACGAGGTGAAGGGGACAAAACTGGTGAAGGACGGGCAGCTGTCCCGGGAAGCTTAAGTTCTCTTCAGGTAATCCGAGGACACGGGGAATTCGAAATAGACGTCCGGATAAGGCTCATTCCCAAGCGTGAAGTGCCACCACTCGCAGTCGATCGGCGTGAAGCCTCCACGGATCATTGCCCTTCTTAGCAGCATCCTGTTGGAATACTGTTCCTCGGTGATATCGCGGCAGTCGGGATGGGATATCTCCCCGAAGAAGTCGAAAGGGCTTCCCATGTCCAGTTCTTTTCCCGTTTTCATGTCAAACAGGGTCAGATCGACGGTGCTTCCCCTGCTGTGGCTGGATTTGCT
>OMSM01000397.1 GCA_900313745.1 uncultured Lachnospiraceae bacterium | reverse complement strand
TCCGTGGTTTCGCCGAAGGATCTCTGCAGCGCGAGGATAGTGCGCTATGTCCGGGCAAAACAGGTGCAGACAGGCGAGGCTCTGATGATCCATATGATCGCGGACAACCAGGCGGAAGCCCTGGAGTTCAGTGTGGATGAGCATACCATGCACTGCGGTGAGCCGCTCCGCAACATTAAGCTTAAGCCCAACGTGCTGATTGCCAGCATCACCCATCACCGAAGCACCGAGATCGCCAACGGCAGCTCCAGCTATGAGCAGGGGGATGCGGTAGTGGTCATTGCCAGCGGTGATACGATTATCTATTCACTTAATGATATCTTTGCACAATGAACTATAAGATGATGGGGCGGATCACCGCCTTCATACTTCTCCTGGAAGCTGCCTTCATGCTTCCTTCCATATTGATCAGCCTTTACTGCGGTGACCGGACGGCAGCTTTTTCCTTCATCCTCAGCACACTTATCACGGCAGGAGCTGCCCTCGTCCTTCTGTGGGCAACCCGCGGTGCGGACATGAAGTTCCGCGCGAGGGACGGCATGGTCTGCGTGGCTGTGGACTGGATCGTATTAAGCGTCTTCGGCGCACTCCCGTTTCGCATTTCCGGCGAGATTCCCCGCTATATCGATGCCCTCTTCGAGATTGTTTCCGGCTTCACCACCACCGGAGCTTCCATTGTAATCAACGTGGAAACGATGTCCAAAGGAATACTGTACTGGCGCTCCTTCTCCCACTGGGTGGGAGGCATGGGCGTCCTGGTTTTCCTTCTTGCCATCGTGCCGCTTTCCGGCAGGAACAACGGGTTTACCCTTCACCTTCTGCGGGCGGAGAGCCCTGGTCCCAATGTCGGCAAGATCGTGCCGAGGATGCGCCAGACGGCAATGATCCTTTATGTTCTTTACATAATGCTTACCGTGACCAACGTCCTTTTCCTGCTTCTTGGCGGTATGCCGTTTTTTGATGCGGTATGTACGGCGTACGGAACTGCAGGCACCGGCGGATTCGGCGTGAAGGCGGACTCGATTGCAGGCTACAGCCCGATCCTCCAGACGATCTGTACCGTCTTCATGCTTCTGTTCGGAGTGAATTTCACGATATATCACCTCCTCATCCGCAGGGAATACCGCGAGATAAGGAAAGATGAGGAACTGTGGGCTTATCTCGGGATCGCCGCCCTCGCGACGGCGGTGATCAGCTGGAACGTCACCCCGTCATTTCCTTCTGTCAGGGAGGCTGTGCACCACGCGGCCTTTACGGTGTCCAGCATTATGACGACGACGGGCTTCTGCACGGTAGACTACGATAAGTGGCCGACGCTCTCCAAGGCCATCATACTCACGCTCATGTTTGTCGGGGCAAGCGCCGGAAGCACGGGAGGCGGATTCAAGGTTTCCAGGCTTCTCCTGACTCTTAAGGCCTTAAGGCGCAACATCCATCTGATCCTGCATCCTAACCGGGTGCAGAAGGTGCGGATTAACGGCCAGCCCGTGCCGGAGAAGGTGATGGACAACGTGGGCAGCTACCTCTCCGCGTACGTCCTTATCGTCATCGTCAGTTTTCTCCTGATCTCTACGGACAGGAATTTTACTGTGGAAAGCAATTTCTCCGCGGTCATGTGCTGCTTCAACAACATCGGCCCCGGTCTCCAGCAGGTGGGCCCATCGGGTAATTTCTCCGGCTATTCCGATCTGGCAAAACTCGTCCTTATCATGGACATGCTGCTTGGACGCCTGGAGATCTTCCCGATCCTGGTGCTGTTCTCGAGGACAACCTGGACCAGGAAGTAGCGCTGCACGGAAAAGGAGCCAGACATGCATTACGATTATCTCATCGTTGGCGCCGGACTATACGGAGCGGTTTTTGCCCGCGAACTGACGGACCGGGGAATGAAGTGTCTCGTCATCGACAGGAGGGACCACGTCGCCGGGAATGTCTATACCGAGACCGTAAACGGAATCGTCGTACACCGCTACGGAGCACATATTTTCCACACGTCGGACAGGGAAGTATGGGAATATGTGAACCGCTTTGCGGAATTCAACAATTATGTGAATTCTCCCGTCGCCCGGTATAAGGACGAGCTCTACAACCTTCCCTTTAATATGAACACTTTCTCCAGGATGTGGAACATCCGCACCCCGGACGAGGCGAAGGCGATAGTGGAGAAGCAGAGGGCAGAAGCGAGACTTGAGATCTGCGGGGGCGACCCGTCATACGAGCCCGCGAACCTGGAGGAACAGGCTCTCCTCCTCGCGGGAAGGGATGTGTACGAAAAACTTGTCCGGGGATATACGGAGAAGCAGTGGGGGAGGCCCTGCAGTGAGCTTCCCGCGTTCATTATCCGCAGGCTTCCCATGCGTTTCGTCTACGACAATAATTACTTCAATGACCGCTATCAGGGCATTCCCGCCGGAGGCTACACGCCCATGGTGGAGAAGATGCTTAAGGGAATCGAGGTACGCACCGGCGTGGATTACCTTAAGGAGGCCGTTGACACCGCCTTCTCCGGCGGCTGCGAGGAACCGGTGTATCCGGAGCGCGGGGAATTCCTCCTTGGCGGGGACAGTTTTGACAAGGTGCTCTACACCGGAATGATCGATGAGTTCTTCCATTACTGCTATGGACCGCTGGAGTACCGCTCGCTGCGCTTTGAGACCGAAATCCTGCCGGAGACCGATAATTTCCAGGGCAATGCGGTGGTGAATTACACGGAGGCCGGTGTGCCTTACACGCGCATAATCGAGCACAAGTTCTTCGAGTTCGGGAGAACTCCCGACGGGAAGGAGATTCCGGGAACCGTGATTACGAGGGAGTTTCCCGCGAAGTGGGAGAGGGGGGACGAGCCCTATTATCCCGTGAACAACGCGGCGAATGACGAGCTCTACAAAAGGTACCTCCGCCTGGCGGAGGAAAGGCGGAATGTGTTCTTCGGCGGACGGCTTGGCGGTTACCGGTATTACGACATGGATAAAGTTATCCGGGCCGCGCTTGACAACGCGGAGCAAGCTGTGTTACATTAGTTCGGCGAGATTGTAACAGGTCTCTTTTTTTGTTGTGTGAAAGGCTTTGCTTTCCCCGCACTAAAGATCCTGTTGCTCACTGTTGACGCGCCGGAGCCATTGGCGACAGTACGGCGGAAGGAGTTAAGATGCGTACCAGAATCATACTTGCATGCACAGAGTGCAAACAGCGCAACTACGATGTAATGAAGGATAAGAAAGCTCATCCCGAGCGCATGGAGACCAAGAAGTACTGCAGATTCTGCAGGAAGCACACTCTCCACAGAGAGACGAGATAATCCTCGGAAAGGAGCTTCTCATGGCTGAAGTGCAGCAGAAGGATTCCCGCCTGCGCCTCTTCTTCAAGGGAGTGAAGGCGGAGTTCAACAAAATCAAGTGGCCGAGCCGCAACACCATCATCAAGCAGCTGATTGCCGTGCTTGCGGTGACGATCGTTGTCGGTATCCTTATTGTGCTCATTGATTTCGGCTCCCAGGAGCTGATTGATTTCCTGTTAGGCCTGTAATCGGGGCGGCGCGTATTACCCCTGCCTGGGGACGCAGTCATCTTATTTTCGAGGAGAATCAATGGCAGAAGAGAAGAAGACAACCGGAGTCCGGATCAAAGCCGGTGTTCTTCCTGAGGTCAGGGAGATCCGCAGACCGGATTTCACCAAGAAAGCCGCGGATATCGAGAAAGCCGAGGCGGAGCGCGTGCTGACGCAGGGCGATCTTGTGGAGGAAAGCGCCAGAGCTTCCGCCGAGGGTGAGGAGGAACTCGATGCGTCTGCGGTTACGAACGAGCCGCGCTGGTATGTGGCGCACACCTATTCCGGTTACGAGAACAAGGTGATGGCCAATCTTCTGAAGACCATAGAGAACCGTCACCTCGAGGATCAGATCTTTGAGGTCAAGATCCCGATGCAGGACATCGTCGAGGTGAAGAACGGTGCGAAGAAGGCCGTTCAGAAGAAAATGTTCCCGGGTTATGTGCTTGTGCGCATGATTATGAACGACGACACATGGTATATCGTGCGGAATACCCGCGGCGTTACCGGATTCGTCGGACCGGGAAGCAAGCCGGTCCCGCTTTCCGAGGCAGAGATGAAGCCTCTGGGAATCAAGACATCGAATGTCGCGATTGATTTCGGCGTCGGCGATACGATTGCCGTCGTGGCCGGTGTCTGGAAGGATACGGTTGGTGTGGTTCAGAAGCTTGACATGAACAAGCAGACGGCCACGATCAATGTGGAACTCTTCGGGAGAGACACTCCTGTTGAGATCAGTTTTGCGGAGGTACGCAAAACGAACTGATCTATGATCAGTTCGTTTCAACAAATTGATCCGAAGGATCAGTCCGTCTGCCGGATCAGGCCGGCAGCTCCGCAGAGATTCAGATAACTGAGGCAGCAAGCCTTTGTTATAACCGTAACGTGGGAGCAGAGGAGTGCCGTCCCGCACATCCCTGCGACGCACCACTAAGGAGGAAGAAATGGCTAAGAAAGTTACTGGTTACATCAAGTTACAGATCGAAGCCGGCAAAGCGACGCCCGCGCCGCCTGTCGGTCCCGCCCTTGGTCAGCACGGCGTCAACATCGTCGAGTTCACCAAGCAGTTCAACGCCCGTACCGCCAGCATGGGTGACACGGTCATTCCGGTCATCATCACGGTTTACGCGGACAGATCCTTCAGCTTTATCACGAAGACTCCGCCGGCAGCAGTTCTCCTGAAGAAGGCCGCGGGCATTCAGACGGCTTCCGGCACACCGAACAAGGTGAAGGTTGCCACGGTCACAAAGGAGCAGGTCCGCGAGATCGCGGAGAAGAAGATGCCCGATCTCAATGCAGCTTCCATCGAGGCAGCAATGAGCATGATCGCGGGCACCGCGCGCTCCATGGGTATTGTGGTCGAGGACTGATAACGCTTGCTTAACGTGGGAGGCTTAAGGCCAATGACCACGAAGGAGGAATGGAAATGAAGCACGGAAAGAAATACGCTGAGGCGGCGAAGCTTGTCGACCGCAC
>OMSM01000283.1 GCA_900313745.1 uncultured Lachnospiraceae bacterium | reverse complement strand
CATCGACTACGATCTCTTAAGCTACTCCTCTCAGGCTCTGAACCAGGCCTCTATGGTGTATGCGGACGAGTACGCGAACATTATCACCAAGGAAGCGGACTTCGACGCGACCTATGACCAGTGGGTCAAGGACAAGATGGCTCTGATCCAGCCCGTCCTGGACGATCTCAACGAGAAGTTCGGCGAATAATTCCGGCAGTCTTTGGAAGCCGGTATGGCAGACGCCGTCAGTGCCATTGCGGCAGAATGATTTGAGAGCGGCTGCTGAGGACACAGTATAAGTATGAATGGGCGGACGGCGATGGCCGTCCGCCCTTTTCCGCGAAGAAAAGTGCCGGGCGGCACAGTGCCCGGCAGGGAGAAAAAGAATGAGCATACTCACGACAAAAATCAGCGACACGATTTACGAGTTTACGGAATCCGCGGACTTCGACGGCAGCGGGGTGATGCGGCCGTACGTCGACGCGTATCTCGTGATCGGGAAGGATAAGGCCCTGGTAATCGATGCCCTGCAGAAAGAAGAGGGTCTGTACGGCGAGGTGCGGAAGATTACGGAGCTTCCGCTGGAGGTTCTTATTACCCACGGGCATCTGGACCATGCCGGCGCGTCGCTTCCGGCCTTTCACGAAGCAGGAATTCCGATTCACATGGATCTTTCGGATTACGATCTGCTGGCGGGATCGGTGCCGACTACGAGGCGGGAGTTCTTCACGCCGCTTGTCCCCGGGGAGAGTTTTGACATCGGGGGCTTCTCCTTTGAGGCAGTCCCCTGTCCGGGGCATACGCCCGGCTGCTATGTCTTCCTCGACCGGGAGAACGGCCTGCTGTTTTCCGGCGATTCCATCGGTTCCGGGATGATCTGGCTGCAGCTTCCCTGCTGCACGCCCATATCGGTCTACAGGGACAGCGTGCAGGCACTCTGGGAGAAGACGAAGGATCTGGAGAACCTTCTCATTTACCCCGGCCACCGCAATCAGTCCCCGGAGCAGCTCGTCGGACGCTATGTGAAGGATAATCTGGAGATTGCGGAGGGAATACTCGACGGGTCTCTTGCCGGAGAGGAGCAGGTCATGGACTTCCACGGAAAGGAACTCCGCTTCCGGCTGCTGAGCCGCGGGCAGATGAGGATGTTCTGCTATAACCCCGAAAATGTTACTATATAACCGGATCGACAGGGAGACAGGGACGGTTTTAAGTCTCCTTTTTCAGAACAGCCTGACGGCACCCGCCTTGCGGTATCCCTTTTTTGCGCTGCAGCGAGTGCCTGTATATTCCTGCGGCGGAGATTTAGAACCGTCCCCGGTCTTTGCCGCGGAAAGAAGGAGGAAGCATTTTGAGCGAGAAAACGTATGAGGATGCCCTGAAGGAATTCCGGCAGAGCATGCAGGAACGGATGAAAACGATGCAGAGGAGCGCGGTGAAGAATTTCAGGACGCTCAATGCGATGGCGAAGAAGGGCGGGATCCTGTTCACCGGCTCCTCCCTGATGGAGATGTTCCCCATCGCGGAGATGGCCATGAGCGCCGGAATCACAAGGCCGGTCTACAACCGGGGCATCGGCGGCACCACCACCGACGACTTCCTCCGGGAGATCGACACGGTCATGCTGGACCTTGCGCCCTCCGTCATCTTCATCAATATCGGCACCAACGACATGAACAGCCAGACCTACGGCGAGGACTGGATGAACCGCCTGATGAACAACTATGAGACCATCATCCGCACCGCCAGGGAGAAGCTCCCGGATACGGTGATCTACATGATGGCTTACTACCCGGCAAACCTGCACCTGCCCTGGCAGAAGAAGGAAGAGATCAGCTGGATGCTGGACCGCACGCCGGAGAACATCGCGGAGTGCAACCGCCGGGTAAAGGCCCTGGCGGACAAATACGGAGCGCTCTACATCGATGTCAATGAGGGCATCACGGACGAAAACGGCGAACAGAAGGCGGAATATGCCATCGACGGCGTCCATATGTATGCCAGCGGCTACGAGAAGGTGTTTGAGCGCCTTCTCCCGATTCTTCAGACACTTTAGTCCGCAAGGAGCAGGGGCGGCGCCGCCGGGGGATGCCGCCCCGCATAGACCTGGTCAAACAGCGCGGCGCACCGTCTGGTCAGATCGTGGGGAACCACAGGGCTTTCGGTAAGGCCTGCGCGGACACAGCGGATGGTCTCCGCGATCTCGTAGACGAAGCCGGCGGATTCATGCGCGTCCCCGAAGCGGTCCGCTTCCCGCCCGTCCGGTCCGTACAGGACGGCGCAGTCCGCGTAGTGCGGATGGGCAAGTTTTATCCTGCCCTTCGTCCCTATAAGCTCCAGCCGCTCCTCCAGCGGGGCGTCAAAACTCGCGAACAGCGATGCTGTCACGCCTCCCGCTGTGAGCAGTACCCGGTCCGTCACATCTACCCCCGTCTCTCCGAATACAGCATGCACATGGCGTACCTCCGGCCGGGAGGGCAGCATCATATCCGCGAGGGCGTAGGCGTAGACCAGAATGTCTGTCGTCGCCCCTCCTCCGAGGGACTTTGAGCGGTAGCGGCTCTCCGGATCGGACGGCGCGGCAAAGCCGATGGCAGCTTCCAGAGAGATCAGGCGGCCGATCCTGCCCTCGTCAAGCCATCGCTTCGCGGTCCGGTTTGCCGGAAGGAACCGGCTCCACAGCGCCTCCATGACGAAGACGTTCTCTCTTTCCGATCGCCCAAGTATCTCTTCCGCATCCCGCCCGCAGGTAAACATGGCTTTCTCACACAGCACCGGGACGCCGTGATCCAGGCACATCGCGGCAAGTTCCGCGTGGCTTGCCGGCACCGTGGAAATATAGACCGCATCCGGGCGCTCCTTAACAAGCATTTCTTCATACGAGCCGTAGGAAGCGGCAATTCCGTGGGAAGCGGCAAATGCCGAGGCTTTTTGCGCGGATTTGCTCGCCACGGCCGCAACCGTCACGCCCCCGTCCTGCCGGGCCGGAAATCCGCCGGGCAGCACCGGGTCAAATCCGCCTGCTCCTTCATCCAGCATGCGCACCGAGCGCACGAACCGGTCCGCGATGTTTCCGGGTCCCATTACACAGAAGCGAAAAGGTCTCATCATCAGTTCCTCCGGGGATGAAATCGCTGCATCAGGAATCTGTATCTTTATTACGGACATTTTCTGCTGCAGAATAAGGGCAGCAGGAAAAACTCTTCACATCATTATAAACTGTCCTTCGATTATGGAGGCGTATATGGCAGAGCGGAAGAAATACAGTGCGTTTATCTCCTACAGACATCTTGAGCCCGACAGTACGATTGCGGCAAAACTTCAGGCGCTTCTCGAGAGCTTCCGCCCTCCGAAGGGAGTCCCGGAGGGCAGGCGGATCAGCAGGCTCTTCAGGGACAGCACGGAACTGCCGCTCAGCGAGGACCTGGGGGACGCGATCACGACTGCTCTTAAGGAGTCGGAATTCCTGATCGTCATCCTGTCGGAGCGCACGAAGGAATCCCGGTGGTGCATGAAGGAAATCCGGGATTTCAAGGCGGCGAACGGCGGAAGAATTGACCGAATCCTCCCGGTGGTGGTCTCCGGGGTTCCGGGAGACGTTCTGCCTCCGGAACTGCGCTTCGATGAGGAAAGCGGGGAGGAGAAGGAGCCGATCTGTGCGGACGTCCGGGCCGGCAGTATCCGTGAGGCAAAGAAAAAACTCAGGACGGAGTTTCTCCGTATTGCGGCGCCGATGCTGGGCTGCGGATTTGATGATCTCTATCAGCGGACCCGAAGGCGGCAGCAAAGGCGTCTTATCGCGGCCTCAGCTGCTGCATTTGCGGTGATATCCGGCTACGCTTTGATCCTAACCCGCAGCAACTACGCTATCTCTGCGAAGAACGAGGAGCTGAACGCGGCGAATAAAAAGATTTCCCTGCAGAATGAGACCCTGGAAAGTGCAAATTCCCGCATCTCGTCGCAGAACGAGGAGCTGGAGAGCGCGAATACCAGGATTACCGAACAGAACGGACAGCTTGACGAGAACAACAGGAAGCTGAAAGAACAGCAGCTGGAGCTTATGCGAAGTGAATCCGCGCTGCTCGCCGACGCGGCGGTATCTTCCATGCAGGAGGGCGATTACCGGGAGGCACTGGTACTTGCCGCGAAAGCGCTTCCGCTGGATGCGGAGGATGAGCGGCCATACTGTGCGGAAGCGGAGGCGGTACTGAATGAAGCGCTGATGACAGGACGGAACCTGGGCGGCGGACTCTATGAGTTTTCCCCGGTAAGCAGCCGGGAAATTCTTCTGTCCGACTCTCTGGAGCAGGAGACACCTGTCCGGTGCCTTCAGCTCTCCCGGGACGGGAAGCTCATCTACACACTGGACCAGTACGGCGCTGTGCGCTGTTTCGAAATAGAAAGCGGAAACCTTCGATGGAAGACCAATCTGCTCTTTGAATACACCGGCACCTTCAGTCCCGCGGTGGGATTTGCCTACAGCGCTGCCCTGGACATGCTGTATGTGAACTATATGCCGGCAGAGCATACGGATTATGCGGGATCGGAGATTCTCACCGCGATCCGGTGTTCGGACGGAAGTATAGCGTGGGACTTCCCCGGCGCCGGGGACAGAGTAAAATGCAGGAACGGCCAGGTTATCCTCTCCGGGGACGGGAAATGGGCGGCTTACGCGGCGGAGATTACCTCGTCGCCGTTCACGGAAGTCTTCTTCCTGGATGCTTTGTCAGGAGCACTGAATAAGAGCTTTCCCCTTGGACGGGACGAGGAGTACCTGAGGACGGGTATTGTATATCTTAGGGAGACTCCGGCGGGAGTATTTTCGGAGGAGAATTCCGGCGATTTCTGCGGGGTTTACTATGTCGGGGGAGAGGAAGGGGAAGCCTGGGAGAGGCGGTTTTACCAGGTCAGCCTCGACCGCGGGGAATACAGGGAGTTTTACCGGGAAGAGGAGGAAGAGCAGCTGTGGATTCGGGCAATGCGGTACTCTCTGTCGGACGATACGCTGACGGTAGCCGGAGATTCCGGCGAAGACTCAAGGGCTGCCGCCCTGATGCAGATAAACGTCGGAAAAGGAGATCTCCTGTGGGAGCAGAAGACGCCGGAAACAGGGAAGGATACAGTCTGGGGAGCGTTCAAAACCTCGGTGATCTTTGACAGCAGTAATGGATATGTGGTGATCGGAAGGGAGAAGAGGCTATATCTGTACAGCCTGGAAAACGGGGAGTATCTCGCGGAATACCGCTCGTACCAGGGGGAGCCCCGGGAGCTTTCCGGCAGTGTGGAGACACTTTTCCCGGTGAACCCGGAGTGTTTCGGATTCCTGCTCTCGGATGGAACGCAAGGTGCCTGCTGGAGGGCAGGAGAGGCACTTTCCTTCAGCGGATGTATCTCGGATGTCGGCTCCAACGCCGGCGGGGCGGTATGGAACGGAGGCATAAGGGAAATGTCGGAGGCCGACGGAACCCGCGCTTACGGATACCGCGGCGGATTTGTGCTGACCGTGCCGGATAAGGAGTCCGGACGGATGGTGCTCACGAGGCACCGCACACTGTATTCCCCCTGGGAAAAGCAGATAATCCGGGAGGAGACGGACTACTGGGATCCGTATCCCATGACAGAGGAGGAGATTGCCTTTACCGCAGGACCTTCGGTCAGTTATGCGATGGCACGCTTCAACTCCGGGATTAAAAGCCGTGAATACAGGATCACCGTTCTGGATACAGGCACCATGGAGAAGGAAGAGTATCTGTTCCGCCCCGGCAGAGAGCTTCGGGATGTGAAGACACCCCGCTTTATTCTGTCTTCAGACGGCCTTGGGATGCTCGTGGACGCCGGAAACGGCTCATTCTGTTACCATACGTTTGCCGCCGGAGAGACCAGGCTCCTCCGGAACGGTGAAGCGGCTTCGGGCATGGAAGATGCCGGCGCCGTTCCGTTTGAGAGAGGAACGATGAATTACTCGGCAAAACTATCAGAGGACGGTGCAGCTTTCTGTGCGGCTGTAAGCGGGGGATCTCTGCATCTCTGGCATGATGCCGACGGGGAGGAGATCCCCCTTCCTCCCGGGATGCAGTGGGATTATACGGAGGAGAAAGTCCGGCACAGGATGCTCTCGGCAGGGGCAAACGGACAGGTGCTTCTCAGCGATTATTCCGGTGCGGACGGCATCAATGCGGTTCAGCGCTTTGCCGTGTTCGATACGGAGGAGCACCGGTGGGTGATGGTGGAGGACGAGGCAAAGGGAAGTGACGCGCGGCTCGTGAGTTTTGCACCGGATGCCCCTCTTCTTGCTGTTGCAGATAACGACAATACCATCCGGATATATGACACGGAGGAGGGAATTCCGGCAGGGCAGGCTGCGCTGCCCGTTCCCGGGAGCGCGCTGCGGCAGCTTGGCTTTTCGCGCGACGGCGCTTATCTCTATGCGGTGACGGAGGATGATCTAATCCTGATCTATGATGCGAAAGATAACAACCTGGTGTACAGTTCGGTGCTTCTTTTCAGTCTGGATGTTTCCACCGGCCGGAAATCCCCGGTGGAGCTGATTCACGATTCTCCGCGCGAAAGGCTGTACATTATCGGGCTCCATCCGGTCCATTACCGCGGAGGGCTGTGTCTGGACACCCGGTCCTGGACGCAGACAGCCTCGATGGATTCCGAGGTGATTGCCATCCTGCCGGAAGAAGAGTACATGCTGGGAATGGATTACCGTACTGTTTACGTAACCCATATCCCGGACACTTCGGAACTTGCGGATGCCGCAAGGGAGACTGCCCGGGCTCTGGAGGAGTGAGCGGAAGCCGAAGTTGCGGAACGAAACCGGCGGGATTGCCGCGCTGTTTTTCCTGTGCTTATAATTTAGCTGTTCATGAACGAATGCAGCGTTAACAAGGAACAGACAGAGGAAAGAGGAGAAGTGGACAGAACGGACGAGCGGATTCTTGACCTCTTAAAGGGCAATGCAAGGATGAGCTGGAAGGAGCTCGGTGATGCCGTCGGGATGTCAAGGACAGCGGCGAAGAAGCGCGTGGAGAAGCTGGAGCGGGAGGGTATCATCCGCGGATACAATACCTGTGTCTGCCGCCCCGGCGAGGTAACGGCGTTTATCGATATCGTCACCGCCCCGGAGGGTTTTGACGAGGTACTGGACTACCTCATCCGCCATACGGCGTTCGTCCGCCAGATTTTCCGCACGACAAAGGAAAACCACCTTCACCTTGTCGCGGTGTCTGATTCCGTAAGCGACCTGAAATACCTGGTCCGGATGATTACCTTAAAGTGCGGCAGCCAGATCACGGAGATCCACTGCCACGCGGTCCGGGAGGTCATAAAGGACGTGTACAGCATGGGGAGAATTCGTAATGAACAGCACAAGGATGAATCAGCCGCTTGCGCAGATCATGAACTCGATCGGGGGAGTGGAGCTGAAGGAGAAAAGAAACGGGCAGTTCCGCTTCCGGATGTACCTAAGTCCGCAGATGAGTGCGGAGACAATTGAGGCGCTGGATTTAAGCGTGAGGTCCTACAACAGCTTAAAGCGCGCCGGGTTCCATACCGTAGGGGAACTTGCCGAAGCCGTCGCGGGAGGAATGAGCTTAAAGAGCATACGCAACTGCGGCCGGACCTCCGCAAGGGAGATCATGGAGCACCT
>OMSM01000307.1 GCA_900313745.1 uncultured Lachnospiraceae bacterium | reverse complement strand
TCCCAGCGCGCCGGGGTGATTGCCCGCCGCCCGGTCCACCAGCGTGCGGAAGCCGTACCCGTAACCGTATCCGCGGTTATACAGGTCATCCAGGTCCTTCATCTGTTCCGGGGTGAGTCCGTTGTCCCGCATGAGGTCGATGGTCTTGCGCCCCATGATGGTTCTGCCCTTGTAGACGCCGCCGTTTGCGAGCATGGACAGGAGATGGGAGTAGTCCTCCACGGTGGAGAAAAGCCGCATCCATCCGGCCTCGTGCTCCTCGCCGGGGATATGCTTGTCATCCAGCGGGCAGTACTCGTAGAAGCGGGAATTGTCAGGACGCCTTGTGTACATCTTCACCATGCGCTGCTCAATATCACCGAAGAAGCGGGAGCGGGTGTCGGGCATGTCCAGCGGATCGAAGAGGAGCTCCTTGAAGCACTCGTCGATACCTTTGCCCGTAACTGCTTCGATCAATGCGGCTGCGAGCTCGCTCGAGAAACCGTAAATCCAGTGCTCACCGGGCTCGCAGGCGAGCACGGCCTTGGACATGGCCGCCACGTGCTCCCGGTTCGTGTAGTGCCCTTTCTCCCAGAGCGGCTTCATGCATTCCTGCATGGAGGTCATGACGGGATCGTCCGTGGGAGCGGGGGAGTTGCAGTAGGGAAGCCCGCACTTCATGGAAAGTATGTCACTCACCGTGATCACATTCCGGCAGGGCTCGATGCGGTAGTCGCCGTTAGGCTGCTTTACGAACTTGCGGCTCTCCTTCCACTCCGGAAGATACTCATAAAGCGGGTCGGTGAGATTGAAGAGGCCGCGCTCGTAGAGCATCATGCAGGTGGTGTAGAGCGGGATTTTTGACATGGAAGCCATGCGGAAGACGGACCTGTCTGTTACAGGTTCGCCCTTTTCCGCGTCGGCATAGCCGAAATATCCCTCATAAACAGTCTCCCCCCGCTGTGTGATTTTGCACCCGCAGCCGGAGAGACCTTCGTCGACGAAGCGCTGAAGCAGCGCATCCATATCTCTTGCTTTAGACATATTTATACCTCGTGTGGTGCGTTATTCCGCTGTGCGGTGTTTTAGCTCGTAAATAATGAAAACTACAGCGCCTGCAAGGAAGATGCCCGCCATGGTGAAGAATGCCGACGCGTATCCCGCACTCTCCGCGACTCTCCCGCCTAGGATGGGGCCTATGCCGTTTCCGATATCCGCCCCGATATAGTAGGTGCTGCTCGCGACGCCGACCCTGGCTGCGTCCACCTTCTTGACGCAGGCCGACTGCAGCGAGATCTGGCCTCCAACATTGCCGAAAGCCTTGATTGCGCCGGCCGCGAGCACCAGGGGAAGTGCTCCGGCGACGCCGAGGAGGCCCATGGACACGGCACCGGTGACGAGCGATATGGTGACGACGAGCAGGAGGTTGGTCCGGTCAAGCACTTTTCCGACGGTCAGCCGGAGCACGAAGAGCACGATTGCGTTGACCGTGAGGAAAAGCGAGATGTTGTTTATATGCTTCGCGTCTCCGAGAAGAATCAGCAGGCTGTGGACGATGCCGTTGCTCATGGAGAAGAGCCCGCCGATGACCGCGTAGAAAATGCACTCCTTTGCCACAAGTGACTTGAGAAAGTCCGTGACGGTGCCTCCGCCCAGGATTCCGGGACCCTTGCGCTCAGGATCTGCGGTATTCGGGAAGATGAAGAAGAAGAGCAGCGCTCCCGCGAAGACCAGCACCGAGCTGCCGATGAACAGCGCGGGATAGCTTGTTGCGTCCTTTATTGCCACTCCGATGGGCGGTCCGATGATCTGGGAGATCACCTGGCCTACGCCGTAGTAGCCGAGTCCCTCTCCTGTCCGGCTGCGCGGGATGTACTCCACGGCCAGCGCGAGGTTCACGGTGCTGTTGATTCCGAAGGCGACGCCGTGGATTATGCGCAGCAGGATCAGCAGCGAGATGGAGCGGCAGAAGACGTATCCGAGGAAAGATACTCCCAGAAGCAGCGTGGAGAGAAAGAGCAGTTTTTTCTTGTTGTAGTGATCGGTGATGAAACCGCCGAACGGCCGGACGACCATGGCGGCGATGGAGTAGATTCCGACGGCGGTGCCGGCAGCGGTGAGTTCCGCGCCGAAAGAGACGGCGTAGGAGGAGACCAGGGAGTGAATCAGGCTGAAACTGAATGAGGTGATGAAGCTTAGTGCGATGAGCTCAATGAACTCCGGATTCCAGAGCCTGTCCTGTTTCGCAGCTGTTTTGGTCATGGATGAATCTTCCTTTCTGCCCGGGCTGACCGGAACGGGTCAGTCCGGAATGTCGACTGGGACTTGCGGACTTCCTGCGATGGGGGAGGTGCCTGCCGGAACAGGCACAGGGAAAGGAAGGAACCTCGCTAATTAACTATTGCGATTTAGCAATCGCTATAATCACAAATTACCACGTCAAAACTTTGCAGTCAAGGCTAAAACATCACATAAAACATTTGCAATTGCGCTCCGGTTTGTTTTACTATGTTTACACGGTGAGATTTGTATGTCAATTTAACCAATTGTATGTGGATACGCCGCAGGAAAACCAGGCGTTTACCGAGGGTTATAAGGCCTCGGGCCGGGAGCTGTTAAGCTTGCAGGCTCTGCCGGTGCAGATCTTTCAAACAGCGCCATCGGTGCTGACGCACCGGCGCCGCATTTAGCGAGGTAAATATATGAAGAAGAACTCCTCAACGGTACTGATCAGGGAGATCTCCGAGCGGGCAGGCGTCTCACAGAGCACGGTGAGCATCGTGCTGAACGGGCGCGGCGACGAGATGCGCATCTCGAAGAAGACCCAGCAGCTCGTGAAGGATATTGCGAGGGAGATGGATTATCACCCGAATATTTACGCGAGAAGGCTCAGGAACGCCGCACAGTCGGGCATGAAGCAGATGATCGCCGTCTTCTGGTGCAGCCGTCTTCTGGAGGACGAAATGGCCAGATTCTTCGAGGGAGCTGCGGAGACGGTCAAGGAGAACAAGTACGGGACGGAGCTGGTGATCAGGATCTTCGACGAGGATCATCTCTCGGATCACCTGGATCTCATCAATTCACAGCACTACAACGGGATCATTGTCAACGGCGCGTCCAGGGCGGACGCGGATTTCCTCGAGAGCGAGCCCTTCGACATCCCGGTGGTGCTGACGAGCCGCATCGGCAAGGCCTTAAGCTCGGTTCACGTGGATAATTACAATGTGGGCAGACAGTGCGCAATTCTTTTCGCGGACGCAGGCTACAGGAAGGCAGGCCTTATTATGCCGGTGAAGCCGTCCGTGGGAAGCAATCTGAGAATCGCCGGTTTCAGGGAGGCCTGCGGGGAGTCCGGAATTGAGCTGAGGCCGGAGTGGGAGCTCATGTCGGACGAGTTCGACATGGCGAGGACCGTTACATTATTTAACCGCATCCTGGACCTGGAGGAGCGGCCGGACTGCCTCTTCATCCAGAGGAGCATGATGGCCCTGCCCGTCTATGCCGCGATGGAGCGCCGGAGGCTGAGGATTCCCGATGACATCGCGATATTGGGCTGCGGCATCAACAGTTTTCTCAACCTGACCCATCCCTCCATCTCCATGGTGGGCGGGTCCATGAAATCCTACGGGAAATCGGCGGTCGACCTCATTATGCTTCTCATCAACAACCACATCACTACGCCGATGAATACGGTTACACCGCCGGTTTTCGTCTTTAACGACAGCTTCCGGCCGGCTGGGGATGCGAAAGAGCTTTCCTGAGAGCGCAGATCCTTCCCGGACGGCGCGGGACTTCTGCTGCGCCGGAGATTCCGGTTTCAGACAATAGAAACGATTAACCTGCGCAAAGCGACAGCCTGTGCAGGTTTTTCTTCCGGCATTTGACAATCAAGATAGGGAAAGATAAGATAGAACCACGGAACTAAAACGAAGTAGCATATATTAGCTTATCATCGGACTGGAGGAACTGCCATGGGGCTTTACCATAAAACAGTCAAACGCTTAGACCGGAGCATGTATCTTTATTACCCGGACATTCCGCGCCACAATCCTGACCTCGTCACACTGCTTGTTGTTCTTCGGGGGGAGGACAGCAGGGAATCTGCGGAGGCCCTGCTCGATACCGGGTTAAGGGATCTCTCGGAGAGGCATCACGTTGTCCTTGCGTTTCCGGACCCGCTCCCCGGAGGATGGAACAGCGGCCTGGACGAGGACAAGCCGGATGATCTTGCGGCTCTGGACGGGCTCCTCCAGGAGGTAACCAAGGAGGACGACGACCCGTTAAAGACAAACGAGATAGGGATTCCCGAGCTATCGGAGATGCTGAGGCAGTGGCATCTGATGAACATGACGCGCTACCTGGCCGGTGTGGACGGCGGAGCGGACATGGCATACGCTTACGCAGCCTGCCGGCCGGACAACATCTCGGCAGTCCTTGGCTTCGGCGGAGGAATCTCCGCGAAAGCGCTGGAGCAGGCCTCCTATGTTCCCGTCGCCGCGGCACTCACCGGCGCGTCGGCGGAGACAGCCGAATACTTCGTCAGGGCCTGCGGGGCAGAGCCCGCGGACGACAATGATCGCAGGACGATCTACAGGAACGCGGTAAATCCTGTCCGCCATGTGGTCGTAGGAAAGGGCGGCACTCCGGGAGAGGAATCTGCTGCGCCCGGATTCGGCCCCGGGCTGCTGGAGAAGGTCTGGCAGGAGACCTTCTCGAAGGTGAGGCGGCTCAATACCGGAAAGGTGGGCGACCTCAGAGGGTTCACGGATCTGACCGGACCGGAATTTACCTGGGTGAAGGACGACGACCGCCTCGGAGACGGGAAGCACACCTGGCTTACGCACGTTCCCTCGACCCTGGAGCCCGGAGAGAAGGTTCCGCTGGTGGTCTTCTACCACGGCGGGTCGGACAATCCCACCGAGGCGGCGGAGATGGCGCGGCTTCATGAACTTGGGAGGAAGGAGCACTTCATCACGGTTTATCCCTGGGGCTCCAATACCGCGAGCTGGAATATCAACTACGACGAGTCTGAAGGGGACGAGGGCGGCTTCGGCGATGAGAAGTTCGGAATGCTCCTTATCGACTACATGATCGCGAATTACCCCGTCGATCCGCAGAGGGTGTATCTCTCGGGATTCTCCAACGGCGCGGCGATGGCTCAGGTGATCGCAATGCTTTATCCGGAGCGGATAGCCGGCCTTATGCATATCGACTCCAACTGGCCCGGCAACCGCTGGAAGCCGACGGAGGTGGATATCGACAAGATTCCGGCAATGCGCAGGGCCCTGGAGCAGAAGCCGGACTGGATGCGCATGCCGGTGTGGTACACCTACGGAACAAGGGAGGCCTCCTGCCCGGTATACCGCGGCTGCACGCAGCAGTACCAGTACGATTTCTGGAAGAAGTTCAACAACATCGAGGTCAAGCCGACCCAGGAGGTGGGCACCCCGGATGCCTGCGAGAGCGGAGTGGCCGGGGATGTTGTGGAGATCATCCGCGGAGTGCCGATGTACCCGGACCACTACTACGTGGTCAACCGGTTCTACACCAGGGATGCGGACCCGAAGAATTATTACAATTACGTCCTTATGCACGACAAGGGGCATGAGGTGGCGCCGATGGATCCGGTTCTCGGCTGGAACTATGTAAAGCAGTTCAGGCGCAATCCCGACGGCACGGTAGGCCTGGTCGGGGAATAAGGTCCCGGCACCCTGAGGATTCCCCGGGAGATTTAGGAGTACGGATATGGACAAATTAAGACGCTACTGGAACCGGCCGGAGCACTGCGCGTATCTCTTCATCGCCCCCGCGCTGTTCCTGCTCGTCGTTTTCAGGATTATTCCAACGGCGATCTCCTTTGCCTGCAGCCTTTTCGACATCGACATGTTCCTTAACGGCAAGGGCTTCATCGGCCTGGCCAACTTCCGCGAGATGTTCGCCGACGACTACTTCTGGAACGCCCTCAAGGTCACGATCAAGTTCACTCTGATCGAGGTGCCCGTGCAGATGCTTGTCGGACTGGTGCTTGCGGCAATGCTCACAAGCAACACGCCGTTCAACAAGTCGATGCGCGCGGTCTATTTCGCACCGATCGTCTGCTCGGCGACGGTCGTCGCGATCATGTGGAAGATGTTCCTTCACTCCAACATCGGCATCGCGACTTACTGGCTGGAGAGGATAGGAATAAAGGGAATCAACTTCCTAAATTCCCCTGCCTACACCTTCTACGTGCTGGTCTTCATGTCGGTGTGGCGCTCCTTCGGAATGTCCACCGTGATCCTGCTCTCGGCGATGCAGAACGTCCCGTCCGACATTTACGAGGCGGCCAGGATCGACGGCTGCTCGCCGGCGAGAAGTTTTGTCTCGATCACGCTGCCGCTCATCAAGGATACCTTCGGATTCGTCTTCCTGACGAGGCTCATCGGCTCGCTGCAGGTGTTCGACCTGGTCTTCACCACCACCTCGGGCGGACCGGCGAGGACCACCGAGACGCTGGTGTACTACACCTATGTGAAGGCTTTTTCCAACAACCGGATGGGTTACGGCGCGGCGGTGTCCATGGCGCTCTTCGCCATTATCCTGGTGCTGACGGTCATCTGCTACGGCAGTCTGTTTAAGGAGGAGAAGCAATGAGCGCGACAGCCAAAACTACAATGCAGCTTCATACTCGTCATCACATGAAGCGCTCCCCGGGGGAGAGGCTTCTCATGCTGATCGCCGTGATCCTTCTCCTGATTCTCGCGCTCTTAATCCTGATCCCTGTGATCTGGATGCTGATGTGCGCGTTCCGCCCGGAGATCGAGCTGATGCGCTACCCTCCGCAGTTCTGGCCGCAGCAGCTCACGATGGAGAACTTCACGAACCTTCTGAAGAGGCTGAAGATCTTCACGTATCTCAAGAATTCGATAATCTACTGCGTGTTTACCACCTTCCCGCAGCTGTTCATCAACTCCCTGGCGGGCTACGCCTTCGCGCGCTACCAGTTCAAGGGGAAGAACGTGCTTTTCATCATGGTCCTTGCGACGATGATGATTCCCTTCCAGGTCATTATGGTTCCGCTGTTCCTGGAGATTGTAAAGCTCGGGATGTACGACAACTACGCCGGACTCCTGATCCCCAACTGGGGCGTGGCCATCTGTATCTTCATGACGAGGGCTGCCTACGCGGCACTTCCGAAGGAGCTGGAAGAAGCAGCCAGGATCGACGGCATGTCCGAATTCGGCATTTACTTAAAGATCATGACCCCGCTGATCAAGCCCACCCTGGTGACAAACCTGGTGCTCGGCATCAACGGCGCCTGGAACGATCTGCTGTGGCCTCTCCTTATGACCACGACGCCGGCGATGCGCACACTGGCCAACGGCATCGCGCTGTTCCTGGAATCCAGCCTGCAGTACGGTACTGCCTTCGCGGGAGCGTTCATCTCGGTTATCCCGATGATGGTTCTCTATATCTTCGGGCAGCGCTACTTCGTGGAGGGCACCGCGACCAGCGGACTGAAGGGATAAACCGCACGG
>OMSM01000255.1 GCA_900313745.1 uncultured Lachnospiraceae bacterium | reverse complement strand
GTCTTATTGTAAGCCGGGTCAAAATACAGTTCAAGGGCACGGCAGACTGACAGAAGGGCCATGGACGACTGTAAAGACCCCAGGTTCATCAGCAGCTTCTCGAGGGTCGCTTTGAGGTCACCGGCTGACACTTCAAAGGCAAGTATCTCTTTTGCCATCTCGTCGCCGGCACCCCTGGCGTCAAATATCCATTGCAGGGCTTTGAAAATGTTAACCGGTGAAGTCCTGAGATAAGCCAGTCCTGCTCTCGTCATCGAGTTGCGGCTGCCCATGGACGCCGCTGTTTCATACCATTTGACCGCTTTGGACTTGTTTCGGATGCCCCCGATAAATCCATAGGTATAGGCCTGCGCGAGCGCGACCGCCATTGACGGATCCAGAGACTGGGCGGCATAGATCTCAAAAATACGGAGGAACTGCTCCCCCAGAGATATGCTGGGGTCAATGTCGGTTTCTTTCAGCGACGGCTTCGTCATTCCGAATCGGACAAAGATCCACTCGAATTCCTCAATATAGTCAGCCTCCTGCAGCCCAAATACCTTAAGGGGGATGGAGGCCTCCTTACCGGCATACTCCTTAAGGCGTTCCTTATTTCCTTCCGGAATCATACAGTCATCCAGATGAAGGACTTCCCACTGAAAGGCTGAAGTCAGGATTTCCTTCCCGTTCCCGCCGTTATCATACTGCGGCAGTTCCCGTGCCCATCTGGCTGCGGTCTTCAGCCACGCCGTGGATATCGGGATATCCTTCCTGACGCCGGAGGTCCCGTAAAACCGGGCCGAAGCGAGGTCAAGAGCCGTACGGCAGCTTTTATGCCTGGCTGCCAGGATTTCAGACACGCTGAAAATATAGTCGCCAAAAGTCCCGGCGTTCCCGGCCGCCTCAAGAAGTTTCTCAAGAGGAATGTTAAAGACGTCTGCGGCATCGACGCCCAGCGTCTCGTACCTTAAATACATGTAATTGGAATCACCGTCTTCTTCATCTTCGTTTTCTTTCGGAACAGGAGTCGTTAACTCCGCATCCGTCAGCGAATACGTCTCAAAATCAGCTTCTATTATCGAATCGCGGCGGAAAGTTTCCCAGAGCTCGTTTATCGTCAGATCCACCAGGCCAAGCTCCGCGTCGTTCTTCCTGTCGCTTTCGATCTCTTCCTGTGAAAGACTGCATGCCGGTATTGTGTAAGATTCCGTCTCCTGTTCGTGATGAGTTTCCATTTTTGCCTCCCGCAAAATCTGACAAATTGATGCTTCGTTCGATATATTTGGTCTCTCCGTGAGATAACATTTCTCCGCGGCCCTTACCGATTTTGTAATTGTTTTACGTGTTCTATTATACAATTTGCTCGTTTTCACGGTATAGTAAGAAAAGTGAGGGGCAGTACCTGCAAGTATCCGCAGGCGAAGAAGAAGAGACGAAGATGTCATCCGCCCGGATACGGAGATTAAGGAGGAAGGAAGATGAGCGGTCTTTATCCTATGAAGGTCATTCCCGGCTATTACAATTCAAAGCCCGGCATTCAGGTCGGGACAAAACTCGAGGGAAAGGTGACCGTAGAGAACGGGAAGCTGGTTTTCGACGAGAACGGAATTGATTTCCTGAAACAGATCGGCGTCGAATGGGTCATGGTAGGGCATAAGCAGGTGCCGGAACACAGTGCGGAGGGCTATGCGTGGCTCAAGGACGAGCTGGAGAAGCGCGGGCTGAAGATCTACCGCATTGCAAACGATGAACTGCACAACATGCCTTCGGTTACGCTGAATCTTCCGGACCGCGACGAGTATATCGGGCGATATCTGCAGTACATCCGGGATCTCGGAAAAGCCGGCATCCACTATGCGACCTATGCCCATATGGGCAACGGGATATGGAGAGGCGGCATACGGCGTGAAATTCGCGGCCACGCGACCGCAGGCGGGCTGGATCTGGACGCGCCGAACAAAAGCGTTTCCTTCGGAGACTTCTCCTGGCCGCTTTCTCACGGCAGGGAATACAGCGAGGAAGAGCTCTGGGAAAACTATGAGTACTTCATAAAGAAGGTCGTCCCTGTGGCGGAAGAAAGCAGTGTCTACATCGGAATCCATCCCGATGATCCGCCGGTTTACACCATGGCAGGTGTCCCGCGCTGTATCTTCGGCAATTTCGAGGGATATAAGCGTGCGCTGGAGATTGCGGACAGCCCGAACATCGGCTGCTGCCTCTGCGTAGGCTGCTGGCTGGAGGGCGGCGGCAGGATGGGCGCGACGGCGGAGGAATTCATACGCTGGCTCGCGGAAAGGAACCTCCTCTTCAAGGTTCATATGCGCAACGTGACGGCGCCCCTCGACGCTCCCGGCGGCTTCAATGAGACCTTCCCCGATGCCGGGTACTATAACCTGGTCCGTGTCATGAAGACGCTGAAAGAAGTTGGTTTTGACGGGTGCATCATGAACGACCACCTGATCGATATGGTCGGAGGCCACTATGCCTGTGAGGCCTACTTTACCGCCTACCTGAAGGGCGTTGCTGATGCGGTGGAAGATTAACCGGAGTGAATTATCCTAAACTTACAGAGGAGGATGAACGATGAATATCCTGGTGATGGATGCCCAGGGGGGCGGGATAGGAAGGCAGCTTATTACACTTATCCGGAAGGAACTGCCGGATGCGGAAGTGACGGCGGTGGGCACCAATTCCGCCGCGACCGCAGCCATGCTCAAGGCAGGGGCCGCAGCGGCGGCGACCGGGGAGAACGCGGTCAAGGTGTGCAGCCGCAGAGCTGATGTGATTGTCGGGCCGGTGGGCATCGTCATCGCGGATGCCATGATGGGCGAGGTCACGCAGGCGATGGCGGCCGCCGTAGCACAGTCCGACGCGACAAGAATCCTGATTCCCTTCTCCAACTGCGACAATATCATCGCCGGGGTGAGCGAAACAAGCATCGGCAGGCTGGTCTCCTGTGCGGTGGAGGAAATAAAGAAGATCGCCGGGAACTCTTGAGCGCATCCCGGACGCGGTGGTATACTTTTTTACGCGGCACGAAGCCGCGGTGAGGCGCTGAAGCGCCGGATATGCGTCTGGTTTTGCCTAAATAATTAAAGTCATAATCATACAGGATACGATGTCATGAAGGCATGCCATCCCCGGAAGCGGGATGACATGCTTTCTTTTACGTAAAGGAGGTTCTGCCATGCATATGGCTGACGCTTTGGTATCGCCGGCGGTGGCCGGCACAATGATTGTGCTTTCGGGCGCTGCTGCGGCTTATTCCGTCTATGAGGTGCGCAAAGAGGACGATCCGAAGAAGATCCCTGTGATGGGCGTGATGGGCGCCTTCGTCTTCGCAGCTCAGATGATCAACTTTACGATTCCCGGAACCGGGTCCTCGGGACATCTCTGCGGGGGCATGATGCTCTCGGCGCTCCTTGGCCCCTGCGCCGGTTTCCTTACCATGATCGGCGTGCTGCTCATCCAGTGCCTGTTCTTCGCGGACGGAGGCCTGCTTGCCCTGGGCTGCAATGTCTGGAACATGGCTTTTTACGGCTGTTTTATCGGGGCGCTTTTCATCTGGCGCCCGATCATGCAGCGCGGCGTCTCGAAGAAGAGCATTACCCTGGCCTCTGTTCTCGGATGCGTGCTTACCCTGCAGCTCGGCGCGTTCTCGGTCACCCTGGAGACGCTCGCGTCCGGGATTACGGAGCTTCCTTTCTCCGTGTTCGTCGGAGTCATGCAGCCTATCCATCTGGCCATCGGCCTTGTGGAGGGACTTATCACCGCGGCGGTGCTCTGCTTCGTCCACGAGGCGCGGCCCGAGCTCCTCTGGGGCGTGGAGAAGTCCGCGGTGAAGGACGGCAGGATGTCCTTTAAGAAAACACTCGTCGTCCTGGCCGTGTGCGCAGCGCTGACCGGCGGGATTCTTTCTCTCTTCGCCTCCTCTCATCCGGACGGCCTCGAGTGGTCCATGGAGAAGGTGGCCGGAACCGCCGAGCTTGAGGCGGACGGCGGCGTCTATGAGTCCGCGGCGGGAATCCAGGAGGCGACCTCATTCCTGCCGGATTACGGCTTCGCGGAGTCGGAGAGCGCGGCGGGAACCACGGTATCCGGCATCGTCGGCGCCGCAATCGTGTTGGGGCTCTGCGTCGGTGCCTCGTATCTCTTCCGGTTCTTCCGCGCAAGACGGAGAAGCACTTCCGGAGCATGACAATCTGCCGGGTTAACCGGCGGAAACACGAAAAGCTTCGCGGCGGCAGAAACCTGTACTTCTGCCGCCGCGTTTCGTTTATAATCAGCCTATGTCCAAAATTAGCGGCGCGATCAGGGAAATACAGACCATAGACAGCATGGCCAGGGAGGACAGGTGGATGAACAGGCTTCATCCGCTGTCAAAACTCCTTCTGACCGTGCTTTTTGCCGCGGTCACGGTGTCCTTCTCCCGCTATGCCCTGCCGGGCCTCCTGGTGATGGGCGTCTACCTGATTATTGGATTCACAGCGGGGGAGCTTTCGTTCCGGGATGCCTTAAGAAGGCTGCGCATCGTGCTTCCGGCGGTGTGCATCGTGGGAAT
>OMSM01000399.1 GCA_900313745.1 uncultured Lachnospiraceae bacterium | reverse complement strand
GCCGAGGTGGAGTTCACCTTCGGCGAGGGAATGGACTGGCGGGGATACAACCGCCTGCATTACAAGGTAAAGCCGGCGGTCGACGGCGTACGCATCCTGTTCGCCATCACCAAGGTGCACAACGAGGGCGAGGTGGCGGTTCCGGACCGCTTCGACCGCACCGGCGAGTGCGTGCAGTCCCTCATCACCAACGAGTGGAATGACGTCTTCTTCGAATTTGACGACATGCCGAGGGACAAGGTCACAAAGCTGCGTCTCTTCACCTATCTTATCGGCCGGGACTACCTGCCCGCGGCGAAGGATCTGGTCTTCATCTACAAGGACATCACGCTGGAGAAGGTGGCGGAGCCGGAGCATGAGCGCGGCTGGATGAGAAAAGACGACAAGATCATGTTCTCCACGGGCGGATATCGCGCGGACGGAGGCAAAACTGCCGTTTCCCGCGTGACAGAGGGATGCTTCCAGCTGATCGATTTCGAGACAGGTGTGACGGTATTCTCCGACGAGGTGAAGAAGATCGAGAACGAAAACGGCTGCTTCGGCGTGCTGGATTTCACACCGGTCACGAAGGAGGGAACCTACAAGCTCAAGCTGGGATGCCAGGAGACCAGGGAGTTCGAGATCAGCAGCACGGTCGAGAAGGAGAGCGTCTGGAAGGTGATGAACTTCATCTACGGCGAGCGCTGCGGCTTCCCTGTTCCCGGACATCACGGGGCCTGCCATCTGGACAACATCGTCTGGAGAGGAAACCTCGGAATGTCCGCTGCCGGCGGCTGGCACGACGCCGGCGACCAGAGCCAGCAGGTCTGCCAGTCCTCGGAGATCATGGTCGGTCTTCTTATGAACGCCATGAAGTACAAGGATACGGACAAGCAGCTGTACCTGAGGCTCATGGAAGAAGCCATGTGGGGCTTTGACATGGTGATCCGCACGCGCTTCGGCGACGGATACAGGATGATCAGCATCGGGCAGAACCACTTCACCGACAACATGATCGTGCTGAACGACACCAGCCGCCCCGGACATGTCTCCAACGCGTCGATCAACAACTTCATCATGAGCGGCGCCGAGGCAGTGGCAGCCAAGGCACTGGAGGACTACGATCCCGAGCTTGCGAAGGTTGCGCTCACGGCGGCGAGGGAGGACTACGAGTTCGCGGATGCCCGCTTCAGGGAGGTCGGCGTCGAGACCGACGATCTCTGGGGCCATGTCAAAACTACTCCTTACTCCGGCTACTGCGCCATCGCGGCGTGGTCGGCATCGCTCCTCCTTGAGCTCACCGGCGACAAGGACTGCTATGAGGAGCGCGCGAAGAAGTACGCCGCGGAGGTTCTTGCCTGCCAGGACTGCGGGGAGGCGGGACTTCCGTTTACGGGATTCTTCTACCGCGACAAGGACAAGAGGATCCCGGTGCACTGGAACCATCAGTCCAGAGAGTATACCTTCGTCCAGGCCCTCGCGGAATGCGCGAAGGCAATGCCGGATGCTCCGGAGCTCGCGGCATGGGAAGACGGCATGAAGCGCTACGGCGAATATCTCAAGGCCGTGAAATTCGCGGACGCCCCTTACGGAATGGCGCCTTCGGGCATCCACACCGTGATCGAGGCGGACGACGGGCCTTCCTTCCGCACGATGCATCTCATCGCGGATCCTTCGAAGGAGAGGGACAGCTACATCCGCCAGCTGGAGAACGGCAAGAAGGTCGCCGACGGCTGGTACGTCCGCTCCTTCCCTGTGTGGTTCTCCTTCCGCGGAAACGCGGCGGTCCAGCTGGCATCGGGCATGGCGGCGGCCATCGTCGGACAGTATTTCGGCGATAAGGAGCTCATGGAGATCGCATGGGAACAGCTCTACTGGGACTGGGGCAAGAACCCCTTCGGCCAGTCCATCATCTACGGCGTCGGCACGAATTACTGCCGCGAGTACGCGCTGTGCTGCGGAGAACTCGTCGGCGAGATCCCGGTGGGCATGGAAAGCTACGAGGATGAGGACCTGCCTTACTGGCCCGGCAACAACAACTGCACCTACAGAGAAGTCTGGATCGGTCCCGCAGCAAGATATCTGTGGCTGACCGGCCTGCTTTAATCAGCACCTGCCGTCAGGGGCAGCCCCGGCGGAGCATCATACGGCGCGGGATTCCCCGGAGGACTGCGGATAACCCGCAGTTCCCCGGAAGGATCCCGCGCCGCGGGAAGGAGACAGCATGATAACACGGGAAAAGATGATTATCCCCACGTATGAGGTCGGCAGCCCGGAACCGGATCCGATCTATCTTACCGTCCGGAATAATCAGGGGACCAAGGGCAATTTCTATCCTACCCCTATGATCAACAAACTGTATGACGAGAAGGTCGATCATGAGTACGACGTGGTGCGTCTGGAGAATGACTACATCCGCGTCATTGTGATCCCCGCCCTGGGCGGCCGGATCTATGAGGGGTATGACAAGGTCAAGGACTACAATTTCATCTACAGGAACCGGGTGATCAAGCCGCAGATGATCGGCTGCGCCGGCGCCTGGGTCTCCGGCGGAATCGAGTTCAACTGGCCTCAGCATCACCGCCCGACGACCTATCTTCCGCTGGATTCGGAGATCGTTGTCAATGAGGACGGCTCCGAGACCGTGTGGATGGGCGAGTATGAGCCCATGTTCGGCATGAAGGGCATGGTCGGAATCACCATCTGGCCCGACCGCGCCTATGTCACGGCAAAGGGCCGCATCTACAACCCGACCAACGACGTACAAACCTTCCACTGGTGGGCGAACCTGGCGGTTCACAGCAATGACGACTATCAGCTGCAGTTCCCGCCGGACATCGATTACATCACTTTCCATTACAAAAATGTTGTCTCACCCTTCCCCGTAGTGAAGGGTTCGTTTGCCGGCGCGAATTTCGGAAACGGCGTAAACGTATCCTGGTTCAAGAACATCCCTTCGCCGGCGTCCTTCTTCATCTTCAACTCGAGCTACGACTTCATGGGAGGATACGATCACGGGAAGAAGCGCGGCACGGTTCATGTCGCGGACCACAATTATTCCGTGGGCAAGAAGTTCTTCACCTGGGGGCAGGCCGATAACGGCGACCGCTGGCACAGCAACCTGACCGACGAGGACGGCGACTATCTCGAGATCATGACCGGCTGCTATACCGACAACCAGCCCGACTTCTCCTTCCTCGCCCCCGAGGAGACCAAAACTTTCGAGCAGACCTGGTACGCAACGGCCGACATGCCCGATATCCGCAACGCGACGAGGGAGGCGGCGGTCGGCCTGCATATGGAGGGGTCAAAACTTGTCCTGCACCTTAATCCGACCATCGCCGCAGGCGGAAGGCTCGAGGTGAAGTTCCGCGGAAAGACCGTCCTTGACAAGCCGGTCAGCCTTTCTCCCTCGGCAGTCCTGACCGAGGAGATCGAGCTCGGCGAGGACGCGGCAGCTTGCTGCTCCGAGCCGTTCTGCCCGGAAGTCCGGATCGAAGAAGATGACATGATCTTCGGCGTCGACAATACGCTTCTCAAGGATGTGGAAGTCAATCTCTATGACGAAGACGGCTGTGTGCTGGTGGATTACAGCAAGCGCCCGCCTTATCATGAAAAGCGCAAAACTCCCGAGGTGCACAAGCCTGC
>OMSM01000281.1 GCA_900313745.1 uncultured Lachnospiraceae bacterium | reverse complement strand
TGACGCGTTCGGTGTCCAGAAAAACCTCTCCGTGATGCCGGGGGAGATCCGCAAGGCATTTGGCCTGGGAATTCCCGTCAATGCCCGGTCCATCGCCGGTTTTGAGGAGGGCCCCCATTCCCTTCTGTATCTGAAGCCGGACTCGTCGACGCTGGCCGTCCTTCCCTGGAGGCCGGACAGCGGCAGGGTTCTTCGCATGTTCTGCGAGCTCGTTACCCCGGAGGGGGAGGAAGCCCCCGCCGACACGCGGACGCTCCTTAGAAAAGCCGAAGCGGAAGCCAGGGAAGAGGGAGTGGAGTTCCGGTTCGGCGCGGAGACGGAGTTTTACCTGTTTCTTAAGGACGAGAACGGCAATCCGACCAAAACTCCCTATGACCGCGCAGGGTACATGGATATCGCCCCTTTGGACCGCTGTGAGAATATCCGCAGGGAGATCTGCCTCACGGCAGAGCGGATGGGACTAACGCCGGAGCGGTCCCACCATGAGCAGGGGCCCGGACAGAATGAGATCGACTTCCACTACGCGAAGCCGGTCAAGGCCGCGGACCAGATGACCACCTTCCGGATGGTGGTGAGCACGATGGCAGACCGCTACGGGCTTCATGCCGATTTTTCCCCGAGGCCTCTTCCCGGGGAGCCGGGAAACGGCTGCCGCATCAATATCTACGCTGCTGACAGGGATGGAGGTGACGTCTCGGAATATGCGGCCGCCGGAATTCTCCGCCGTCTCCGGGATATCACGGTGTTCCTTAATCCCCCCGGGGAGGCCGGCGCCGGGCCGGAGACCGCCGGGGCTGCGGGCTCCGGGGAGGGAATTGCCCAGTTGATGTACGTTGGCAAATACCAGGGGAAAAACCGGGTGGAGCTTCGCGCGCCGGATGCGTCCGGCAACCCTTACCTGGTATATGCGCTGCTGATTTACGCGGGTCTGGAGGGAATCCGGGAGAGGCTTGCGCTTCCCGGGCCCGGGGAGGAAATCCCGCCGCTGCCCGGATCCTCTGAGGAGGCGGAGCTTCTTGCGTCGGGGAGCAGTTTTGTCCGGGGCATTCTGCCGGAGGAGCTGATCCGCAAGTATTGTCCGGGGAAGGCGCTGCACTGAGCGCGGACCGCGGAGTTTTCCGGAGTGATTTATGCCAGGTGAGGGCGAAAGACTCAACTCCATACTGATTATTTCCGGCCAGGAAGCCTTTACCGCGGCTGTGCGGAAAACTCTTGCGGGAAGGCGGCTTTCCTCCGTCGATGTGCGCACGAACGCCGCGGCGGGAAGGCGCTGCCTTCTGGAGAAGGACTACGGGATTGTGCTGGTGAACTGCCCGCTTCCCGATGAATTCGGGCACGAGCTTGCCATGGACGCTGCGGAGAGGGAAACGACGTCCGTTCTTGCGGCCGTTCCCGAGGAGGTCTTTGAATCCGTGCTGGAGCACGTGACGGACCGCGGGGTTCTGGTGCTGCCGAAGCCGCTTGCCGTGAACCGGCTGGACAGGGCGGTCCGCTATCTTTTCGCGGAGCAGGCGAAAGTCCGGCATCTCTTAGCCAGGATTGCCGGCCTGACGGAGAAGACGGAGGAGCTTAGGATCGTAAGCCGGGCAAAACTTCTCCTCATGGACAAGATGCACATGACCGAGGATGAGGCGCACCGCTTCATAGGGAAGCAGGCGATGAACAGCGGGATTTCCAGGAGGAAGGCGGCGGAGGGTATCCTCGACGAACTGGAATAATCCGCAGGAGAACGGTATACTTCTTATCAGGATATGCTGTCAGGCTATGCAGGAAAACTGCAGGAATTCGTATACAGCCTTCAGGTAAGGAGGAATGCCGTGATTTACAGAAGACTTGGCAAAACGGAGCTGATGGTGAGCGAGATCGGCTTCGGCGGGGAGTGGCTCGAGAGGCACCCGGAGGAGGATGGCGTCGAGCTCATCCGCTACGCTCATGAAAAAGGAATCAACATTATTGACTGCTGGATGCCGGATCCGAAATCACGGGACATCATCGGAAAGGGCATTGCGGACTGCAGGGACGAGTGGTACGTCCAGGGGCATTTCGGCTCCACCTGGCAGAACGGCCAGTACGTCCGGTCCAGGGATCTGAAGGTGGTGAAGCCGGCCTTCGAGGACCTTCTTAACAGGATAGGCGGAGGATATATCGATCTCGGCATGATCCACTACGTGGACGCAATGGATGACTGGAACGGGCTGAAGAATTCGGAGTTCCTCGACTACGTGATGGAGCAGAAGGAGAAGGGGATTATCCGCCACATCGGGCTTTCCACCCACAATCCCCGCACCGCGCGCCTCGCGGCGGAATCCGGCTTTGTCGAAATGATCCTCTTCAGCATCAACCCTGCGTTTGACTTAAGGCCCGCAACAGAGGATCTGGAGTCCATGCTGGGCGGATACGACGAGAGCTTAAGCGGAATTGACCCGGAGAGGGCGCTGTTCTATCAGATCTGCGAGGAGAATGACGTCGGAATCACCGTGATGAAGGGCTTCTTCGGCGGCAGGCTCTTTGACCCGGAGAGATCTCCCTTCGGAACGGCGTTTACATCGCCTCAGCTCATCCATTACGCGCTGACCAGGCCCGGCGTGAAAGCCGTCATGTGCGGATACGACACGAAGGAGCAGGTGGACGAGGCGGTATCCTATGAGACTGCGTCAGACGAGGAGAAGGACTACGCGTCCGTCATTGCGAACGCGCCGCTGCACTCCAGCAAAGGGCAGTGCACCTACTGCGGACACTGCAGGCCGTGCCCCGTGAACATCGACATCGCCATGGTGAACAAGTTCTACGACCTGGCCGTGCAGCAGCCTGAGGTGCCGGAGAGCGTGAAGGCCCATTACCAGGCACTCGGGCACACCGCATCCGAGTGTGTGGGATGCCGCGGCTGCGAGTCCCGCTGTCCCTTCGAGGTGCCGGTGGCGGAGAGAATGAAGAAGACAGCAGCACTGTTCGGCTGCTGAACGTAAAGGTGCCAGGGGACGGTTCTCTGGTCAGTTTTCTGAAAACTGACCAGAGAACCGTCCCCTGGCTGTTATATTCCTGCCATAGCATGCTGTGATTCATTTATATAGAACGCCTGTCTTTATCGTGTATTGCTTAACTGCGCCTCCTCTCCTATTTAAGTGAATACATGATGATTCCCGCAACTCCTGAACCTGCCATAACCCAAAGCGGGTTTGTTTTCCACTTTCTTAAGACAAAAATGCCGGCGGAGAAAATAACCGCGGCTGTCACATCCAAAGACGTCAGGTCATCCGGAAGCGTTCTCTGCCCGTAAAGCGCCATAATCAGCAGTGAAATGCCCGCTGATGCGATCATTGCTATGACCGCAGGACGAAGTCCGGCAAGAATACCCTGCACCATATTCAGTCCGCGGAAACGATAATAGATATAGGCAAGAGTCATCACAATAACACAGGATGGACACACACATCCAGCGGTTGCGACAATAGCTCCGGGAAGTCCTGCGACCTGGATTCCAACAAAGGTTGCGGAGTTGATGGCTATGGGGCCGGGTGTCATTTCAGCGATGGCCATAATATCCGCAAATTGTGTCATCGTAAGCCAGGGGTGAATATCAACTACCTGATTCTGAATCAGCGGCATAGCGGCATATCCGCCCCCAATGCTGAATAATCCGGTTTGAAAGAAGCTCCAGAACAATTCAAAATATATCATCGCTTATCACCCGCTTTCTTCGCTTTGCCTTGATTCCATGTATCCACGGCTCCGATCGCGCCGCATACAAGAATAATGATTATGATATTCACAGAGAAAAAGCGGACGGCGACAAAAGAACCAAGCATAACTATCACCGGCAGCAGCCGTTTCTTCTGAATAATGGTTTTTGCCATATTGATCACAACATCGCAGATCACGGCTGCCACTCCGCAAAGCATTCCTGCCATTGCCATATTCACGATAACGTTATCCCGAAATGCCTGATAGAACATGGAGATTATCGAAATGATGATGAGTGGCGGAAGCACTGTTCCTGATACCGTGAGCAAAGCTCCGGGGAATCCTGCCACATGATAGCCCACCAGAATAGAAGCATTGACCGCAATCGCTCCCGGCGAAGACTGAGCGATTGCGGTTAAATCCAGCATCTCATCTTCTTCAATCCAACCAAGCTCCTCCACGAATTTCTTTCGCATCAAGGGAATGATTACAAATCCGCCGCCAAAGGTGCAGGCACTCAGTTTGAAAGTGGAGAAAAACAATTGTTTGTACTTTTGTAAGCTGTTCACTTATAAAAATGCCGTCCTTATGCGATACATATATCCGACTTGTTTTCCGGCTTTTTCTGATTATTCCCACTCACTAAGCCCTTTTCGCTGTCTCTCCCTTGCTTCGTCAAGAGAGAGCTCCGGGAGATCCTCCCGGAGGTAGGCCATGAGCTCGTCTATTCCCTCCCTGCTCACGTTGTTGACGAGGAAAATCCGGTCGCAGCCCGCGTCCTCCATCCACTGGCGGATCATCGGGACATTGGCGTAAGGGGAGTCGGTTTTGGTGATGATGCCGATTAACGGCCTCTGGATGAAGGTGTGGAGGCTTGCGCCGAAGAGGTTGTAGGGCTCGTCGGCCGCCTGGACAAGGGCGACTGCATCCGCCTCGAAGGAGAAGCAGGCAAGGCCTGCGCTGAAGTATTTGGTCTCCGAGTACTCCCCGGGGGTATCGATGAGGCCGTCCTCCGCTGTGGCGTACTGCGTCTTGATATAATGGAGCTCCTCGCCCTTCAGGGTCTGGATAAGGGAGGTTTTGCCGGCCTCGCTCCGGCCCATGAGAAATAGTTTTTTCATTGGTCAGCTGTGATGGACGGCGCAGACGTCAAAGTGAAGCTCGTCCCGGAAGAAGCGGACAACCTCCTCCACGGCCGTCGTCACCTCGGCGTTCCCGCCCGTCAGGATGAGAGATCCGCAGAACCGGTCCATGAAGCCGATTTCCACGCGGGCGGCCTTCATGGCGCAGTCGGCGGCGACGACCACTGCCTCCCATGGAGTAAAGCGGATCATTCCGATGGCCTCCCCGGTGTGGTCCTCGCCCTCGTGTACCCCGATGTTCAGGCCGAGATTGCGGTATATTGATGAGTCCGTGGGAGTAAAGACATGGGCGAAGGAGACCTCCTTCCCGGGGATCCTCACTCTGGTCATGCGCAGAGTTTCGCCTTTAAGCTCCTCGTAGTCCCGCTGGAATATCCGCTCCAGGAGCTCCCTGCGGGTCCGGATTGTCGTCTGAGTGTTCATCGCGTTATCTCTTGGTCAGCCTGCAGACTACATATTCAAGTTCATCGCGGAAATACCGGAGAATCTCTTCCATGGCGCTCTGCACGTCCGAGAGCTCACCGGTGATGATGAGCGTTCCGGTGAACCGGTCGGCGAAGCCGAGATAGACATTTCCGCTCTTCACCGCGATGTCCGACGCGATGACCGCGGATTCGGGCGGGGTCATGTTCATGATGCCGATGGCGGAGGAGCGGTAGTCCACCTGGGGATTCAGTCCCAGTTTCTGGTAGATTACAGGTGCGGGACCGCCCATGATGTGGGCAAAGGTGATCTCCTTTCCCGCGACGGTCTCCTGGACAATTCGGATCTGTTCGTAGTTTTCGTTGGGCATTTTGGCACCTCTGATGCAGGTAAATCAGCTTATTACATCATACCATAGGATGGGAAGCGCGGGGGACCGCCGGGACCTGTGATAAGATAGAAAAAACTGATGAGACGGGAGGGCTTATGTCAGCGGCTTCGAGCATGAACATACTTGGCGCGTTCTGCGGGAAGAGAGATGTCCCTGCGCTGACGCGCGAATGCCTTAAGGAGAGGTACAGTTTTGAAGAGGCCGACGTGATGGTGCTCTTCGGCGCATCCGTCCTTGCGGGAGGCGAGGTGCTTGCCGGCGCGATGAAGGCCGG
>OMSM01000267.1 GCA_900313745.1 uncultured Lachnospiraceae bacterium | reverse complement strand
GTCGAGTACCCCGCGGTGCCGGATTTCGGCGTGACCACCGCGCTGGTTCACGCGGCGGCAGAGGAATGCGGGGAGGCTGCCGGACCGGAAAACGTTGAAGAGAGCGGCCGGGAGGGCGGGGCGGATACCGCCCGGCGCTGCCACGTGGGCGTCGTGCAGTGCAAGGATGCCTTCTACGGCCAGCACTCTCCGGAGAGCATGCCCGTCGGCTATGAGCTTATAAACAAGTGGGACGCCTGGATCCGCATGGGGTGCCTCGCTTCAGAGATGGAGTCAGCTGCGCTCTTTATCGCGGGCGCGGCGAGAAGGGTGCGGGTAGGATCAGTTTTTCTCGTGATGGCTAACCAGGAGCGGGAGAAGCTGGGACTTCCGAACCCTGTGGTTCACGACATGGACCTGCCCATCCGGGTGGCGGTGCGCGCGGTCCGCAGTCTGGGAGGAGCTCCGGAGGAGTGATCCGCCCGCCCTAAGACCCGTATTAAGCGGTCTTTTGCATAAAGGAGAAGGATGATGAGCAGATTTTACATGCCGACGAAAGTATATGCAGGACCTGATGCCGTGACAGCCCACGCAGCCGAGCTCGCTGCGCTTGGGACGAGGGCACTTATCGTCACGGGGCGGAATTCCGCTGCGGCGTGCGGTGCCCTTGCGGACGTCACCGGCGCGCTGTCCTCCGGCGGCATTGCCTGGGAGGTCTTTAACGGGGTGGAGGAGAATCCTTCCGTGGAGACCGTCGTGAAAGCGGCGGAAGCGGGGCGCGGATTCTCAGCGGATTTCGTCGTCGGAATAGGCGGCGGCTCCCCGATGGACGCGGCAAAGGCCGTCGCTTTCCTCATGAAGAGGGGCGCAATCAATGCTGCCGACCTCTACGACAAGTCGCTTCCCGCCGAAGCACTCCCGGTGGCGGAGGTCCCGACCACCTGCGGGACGGGATCGGAGGTGACCGGCGTCTCCGTGCTCACTGTCCACGGAAAAAGGACAAAGAGCTCCATACCGCACCGGATTTTTCCCGAGGTCTCCTTCGTCGACGGAAAGTATCTCCGCACTGCCTCCCGCAGGATGCTGGTGAACACCGCGGTGGACGCCCTTGCCCACCTCGTCGAGAGCTATGAGAGCGCGAAGGCGGATGACTTCAGCCGCGGCGCCGTGATGAGCGGACTTGCGCTCTGGAAGGAATCAAAGGATATTCTCGCAGGGGAGAGAGCACCGGAGGATGCGGACTTCCACCGGATGATGGCCGCGTCGTCCCTTGCCGGCATCGCCATCGCCCAGACCGGGACATCGATACCCCACGCGTTAAGCTATACGCTCACCTATGACCTCGGCCTGCCGCACGGCGCTTCCTGCGGCCTCTTCCTCGGGAATTTCCTTAAGGCCGCCCCTGCGGAGGACCAGGCAGAACTTAACGCGGCCGCGGGGTTTTCCGGGACGGAGGAGTTTTCACGGTTTATCGGAGATGTGCTTCCCGAAACGAAAGTGCCCGGGGAGGTTCTCCTGCGCGCCGTCGAAACGGTAGCCGCAAATGAGGAGAGGCTTAAGGGCTGCCGTTTCAGGGTGGACAGAGAAGTGCTTTCCGGGATCGCCCATATTTAGTGCGGAGTCTTAAGCCATGGCAATCGAGCACTACAACGCGTTTATATCATACCGGCACAATCCGAGGGATTCCGCGGTGGCCTCGGCGATACAGAAGGGGCTTGAGCACTTCCGCATTCCTCTTGCCGTCCGGAAGACCGCCGGGGTAAAGAGGATAGAGCGCATCTTCCGGGACAAGGAGGAGCTGCCGATCACCAGCGATCTCGGTGAGGATATCGACAGGGCGCTTCTTCAGTCGGACTTCCTGATCGTCATCTGCTCGCCGGAGCTTCAGCAGTCCAGGTGGTGCCTGCGGGAGCTGGAGATGTTCCTCTCCACGCACGACAGGGAGCATGTGCTGACCGTCATGACGGAGGGGGAGCCCGGTGACGTGATTCCGCCGGTCCTCCTTAAGGAGGAGAAGCTCGTCACGGACGAGGACGGAAACGAGACCCTTGTCGTGAGCGACGTGGAGCCGCTTGCCTGCGATTACCGGGAGGCGGCTTTGCTCCGGACGAAAAAGGCCTTCAGGAAGGCGGGGCGGGAGGAGCTGCCCAGGCTCGCGGCGGCGATGCTCGGGTGTTCCTATGACGAGCTCATCCGCAGAAGGCAGCAGTACCGGATGCGCGTAGCCTTCGGCGCGGCGGCGGCGGTGACGGTCACGGCATCGGCGGCGATCGCCTACCTCCTCTGGAGCAGGGCTGAGATAAGGAGCAACTACAACCGGGCGCTCGTGAACGAATCCCTGGAGCTGTCCTTAAAGTCGGCGAAGAGCCTTGAGAACGAGGACCGGATGACGGCGATCGCTCAGGCGCTGGAAGCGCTGCCATCCGGGGAGATGGACAGGCCGCTCACCGCGGAGGCGCAGTACGCTCTCTCCGAGGCGGTCATGATCTACCACTCCTCCCCGGAGCTCACGGAGACAAGGATTTTCTCCGGAAGGGACAAGATCGCGGACTACGCGTTCGACGCGGACGGGAAATACATCGTCGCAATGGACGAGTCCGGCGCGCTTTCGGTTTTTGACGCCGACAGCCGCGTGCGCTCGGTGGTCTGGGAGATCAGTGTCGGGGAGGATATCCCGGCGATGAAGCTCCTTGCGGACCGCACCGCGGCGGTGGCGGCGGGAAACTGTATTTTCGCCATGGACTATGTCGCCGGGGACCAGCTCTGGATCACGGAATTTGCTCATTCGGGAATCCAGATGGATATCCTTTCTGATCCGGAGAAGGATCCGGGCTGGCTTCTTGCGGAGAACAGCGACAATCTTGCAAAGATTGACCCGGAGAGCGGGGAAATCATCTTAAGGACAGAGATCGGCGCGCTCCGGGATCTGCCGGAGAGCGCGTATTTCTTCGGCGTTACCCCCAATCCCTGGGGAGAGACCGCAGCAGTGCCGGTGAGGCTTGGCGGCGGGGGGACGAACAGCCTTGTTGCCGTGTGGAATACCGGCACCGGGGAGCTCACCCTGCCCTCCCAGCCGTCCTCGGGATTTAACACGGTGAAGGCCACGGCGTTTACCGGCGGGGACCGCCTTGCGGTAGTGTACATGGACGAGGAGGATGCCCCGGAGTACGGCAGATCCACCGTTGTGATCAGGGACAACCCGGTCCGCGTGGTGATGCTGGATGCCGCGGCCGGAAAAAGCGGAGGGAAGAAGTCACAGCAGGCCTCCGGGCCGATCTGGACGGCATCCTTTGACCACGCCCAGCCGGTCGGACAGGTTAAGGCAGTTGCGGTGCCGTACACCGGCAGAAAGGGTGAGGTGAAGCAGGGACTGCTTGTCGCCTTCGGCGGGACGGTGGTGACCCTGGATGCCGAAACCGGGGAAACCGTAGTGCGCCGGGACCTGGGATCGCCGGTCCGGAAACTGATCAACGCGGATGCCCTTGGGTATATTGCCGTGCTGGAGTCGGGGCAGACGGTACAGGTGACCTACAGCCCCTTAAGCACAACCTATGTCCGGCAGTTTACGGACGGGCTCTCCGACGTGGCCTTCTCGCCGCGGGACAGCCTGGAGGAGCAGCAGGCCGCGGTGCTGCGCGACGGAAAGCTTCTCCTTTACGAGAATGAGGACAACCCGGTGTACGAGGGCTCCTCGGGGGATTCCTCCGCCTCGCCCGTGCGGAAGTCGGTGATTCCCGAGGGCAGCGGGGCCCTCTTCTCGCTGACGGAGGAGCCGTCGGTTCTTGTCACCGGCCTTGAGGACAACCTTGCAAGGAGGGCGGAGCTTACCGGGGAGACCTATGACTGGTGGCTCGCCGGCTCCTTCGGCGGAAGTGCTGTGCTTCTTAAGAACACGGACCGCCTGGAGATCTTCACGATGGGGAGGGAGGATGATGCCCCGGTGCTTCTTGAGACCGCGGAGGAGCTTCCGCCGGTTCCTGCGGATCCCGGTGCTTTCCTGATTCCCTACGGGCATCTGGCCGAGCTCAGGGATGGAAGGCTCTGGTACTGCCCGGAGGATCGCAGGATGCTCTCGGTGGACCTTGCGTCCGGGGAGACCGCGGAGATCCTGCTTCCGGACAAGGAAGAAACGGCAGGCTTCACCTTCGGCTGCAGGCAGGACCTCAT
>OMSM01000280.1 GCA_900313745.1 uncultured Lachnospiraceae bacterium | reverse complement strand
CGCGCAAGTACTACCACCTCACGGATGAGGGAAGGGCGTACTACACCGGACGGCGCGAGGAATGGATTCAGTTTACCGGAAGGGTGGAGAAGCTCCTGTGAGAGGGAGCGGCAGACCGGAAAGGGGCAGGAATATGAACAGACAGGAATACATCGCGGCACTGGAAAAAGGACTGGAGGGTTACAGCGGGGAATTTAAGAAGGAGATCCTGGACTCCATCGCGGAGCACTTCGCGGAGGGCGCGGCTCTCGGGATGTCGGAGGAGGAGATCGCGGAGGAGCTGGGCGATACCGGTGAGATGATCGCGGAGCTTAAGGAGATGGCCGGAGAGAGGGCGGAAGATAAGGAAGCGGAGAAGACGCTTCCTCATGGGGAAAACCGTCCCGCACCGGAGAGAAGGTCCTCCGGGGAGGATTCCGGCTCGATGAATCCTGCTCCGACCTTTGTTATCGAGACATTGATGTCCGGGGCGGACGTGCGCGTGAGGAAGGGAACGGAGCTCTCCTGGGAGTACATCAGGGAGTCCCGCGGCCTGTCTCTCCTCAGCGCGGCATCCGGCATCCTGGAGAAGCTCTTCTCCATCAGGACAGAGGCGGAGATCTGGACGGAGGAATCTGCCGGCACGGCAAAACTTACGCTGCGCGGAGGCAGCGGAAAGCTGAACGTCACTGTTCCTGATGAAGTAAGGAACCTTAGAGTAAGCCTGCTTGCCGGCGATTTCGACACGGAGGAGCTGGAGCTGGACAGCCTGGATGCGGGGAGCCGCTCCGGGGACGTGGCGGTCCGGGGCATCAGGGCGGGAGAAATCCGTCTTAAAAGCACGGCGGGAGATATCTCGGCAGACAGCTGTGATGCCGCCTCCGCCATGGAGATAGGCAGCACGTCCGGAGATGTGAAGGCAGGAACCTGCACCGCTGCGGATCTCCGCATCAGGACCGTCGCCGGGGATATTGAGGTGACCGGCTGCGGCGCGAAGAGTTTTGCCCTGCAGAGCACCTCGGGAGACGTCGATGTGACTTCCTGCGGCGCGGTGAGGATGAGTATACAGACCACAGCCGGAGATGTGAAGATTTCGGGCGACCTCTCCGGGGAGCTGGATGCGGGCAATTCCACCGCGGAGGTTACCACCGTCGCCGGAGATATCCACTATCAGGCGGAGGACACGAACTATACCGCGGAGATTAAGACCCTCGCCGGCGACTTCCGCAACAAGGCGGGACTCCCCTCGGAGCGCTCGGGAGGCGTGCTCCGCATAGGCTCCGGTTCCCGGCATCTGATGTTCAAGACCAGGGCGGGAGATATCACGGTGGCAAAGTAATCCGGAGAGGAGAACATTATGGCACACATACCGGGAGGAAGGCTCTTACGCCAGAGAAACTTCAGGCTGTCCCTTATATCGGAGGTCGTCAACCGGTTCGGTGATTCCGTCGACCTGATCGCCATGAGCTGGCTGATCTACCAGGTGAGCGGAAGCGCGTCGGTGAGTGCGCTCAACTTCGCCGTGAATTATATCCCGACCGTCTTCCTTCAGCCCTTCTGCGGGGTGTTTGTGGAGAAGCGCAACCAGAAACGGCTCATTGTATTCTGCAATCTGGGCAGAGCCTCAATCGTTGCGGCGATCGCGCTCATGTATCTTGCGGGTATTCTTTCGCCCTGGATGGTTCTTGCGGGAACCTTTGTGATCTCTGTACTGGAGGCCTTCCAGCAGCCGGCCCAGACCGCGTTTATTCCGCACTTCATGGAGAGGGAGGATTACTCCGAAGGTGTCTCGCTTACCTCCTCCGTGAAGAATGTGGTGCAGATCATCGGATCGGCGGCTGCGGGTGTGATCATCGCCGTTCTCGGCGTATCCATGGGAATTCTGATTGATGCCGCCTGCTTCGCTTCAAGCGGCCTGCTCATCGCCGCCATCCGGGAGAAAAGGAGCACGAAGGAGGAGTACGGACAGGAATCCGCAGCGGGAATTCCCGGAATTCTCGATGGGTTCAGGGAGGGAATCACGTTCGTCCGGGGAAGCAGGCTGATAATGGTGCTGGCGGTATCGGGCCTCTTCGTCAATCTGCTCTCTGTGCCTTTCATGTCCCTGCAGGCGGCGATCTGTGAGGAGATCTTCCACAGGGGACCGGAGGTGCTCTCGGTCATCAATATGGCCCTTTCCCTTGGCACGGTCATCGGGTCGCTGCTGTTCCCCGCGTTCAGGAAGCATATCCGGCCCTCCAGGATCATCGCAATGGTCTGCGGCTCTGTCGGCGCGTTTTACCTGAGTGTCAATATTCTGGGGTTCCTTGCCGGACATCCTTCCCTTTTCTGGACGCTGATATCGGTGCTGCCGTTCTTCCTCGGGCTGCTCCTTGGCGTCATCAATGTTTTCCTCAGTGTCTACTTGTTGGAGAACACGCCGGAAAACTATCTTGCGCGGGTAAGCGGTCTCACCAGCGCGCTGTGCATGGCCGGACAGCCCGTCGCGGCGCTTCTTATCTCCTCCGCGCTG
>OMSM01000276.1 GCA_900313745.1 uncultured Lachnospiraceae bacterium | reverse complement strand
TGATTCACGAAGGAATGCTGCGCGAAATGCGCGCGCATGACCACTGCGGCAGGATTGCCCTCCCGGATTGTGAAATTGATATTGGAAACAGCGGAATAGAAGGTTCCGGGATTGGCATCACTGAACAGCTTCCCGTTGTGCCGGACATATCTCCGCTTCCATTCCGGATGCTCCTTAAGCGTTTCTTCGGAAACCGGCAGCGCACCCGTAAACCAGACCATGTAGTTGGCCTGACCCTTGTCATCCCGCGGTTCTTCCTGATAACCCGGCGTATTCGCCTTCAGGATAATTTCGGGCCGGTGTTCTCCGGCTCCAATAAGGCGGACCGCCCTCGGTATCAGAATCGTTCTGGATATGGAGTATCTGCCTTCAGGAAGAAAGACTATTCCGAAGTGATCCCTGGCCTTGATCTCATCAATCAGGCGCTGCAGTTCTTCCGTAATATCGATGAGGCCCTCTTCATCCCCGGAAAGCCCGGCCGGGTCCAGAACAAGGGACTGAGGGTCATCGGGGATCTCCCGGTATACCGATTTGCAGGAACTGAACCGAATCATTTTCTCTCCCTTCTCCGCCCTTTGCGGGAACAAAAAGGCCGCGCAACCATGGGCTGCGCAGCCGATTGCGGATTTCTAAACGGATACTGTTCAGAGCTGATAGAAACCGACCTTCTTGTAGACCTTGCGGAGGGTCTTGTTGGCGATATAGGACGCCTTCTCCGCGCCTTCCTTGTAGATGTTCGCGAGATAGGCCTTATCCGCGATGAGGCGCTTTGCCTCCTCCCGGATGGGATTCAGTGTCTCCACGACCGCTTCTCCGACGGCGGGCTTGAATACGCCGTATCCCTGGTTCTCGAACTCCTTCTCGATCTCCTCAAGCGACTTGCCCGTAATGGTGGAGTAAATCGACATCAGGTTCGCGACGCCGGGTTTGTTCACCTTGTCAAAGCGGACGCAGCCCTCGGTGTCGGAATCCGTGACGGCGCGCCTGAATTTCTTCATGATCACGTCCGGCTCATCCATAAGGAACACGCAGCCGTTCGGCTCGGACTTGGACATCTTCTGTCCGGGGGTCATCAGGCTGTAGATCCTTGCGCCGACCTTGGCGATATAGGGCTCCGGAACGCGGAATACCTCTCCGTAGATGTTGTTGAAGCGGATGGCCAGATCCCTGGTCAGCTCCACATGCTGCTTCTGGTCCTCACCGACAGGGACATAGTGAGGCTGATAGAGCAGGATGTCCGCCGCCATAAGGGACGGATAGGTGAAGAGACCCGCGTTGATATTGTCCTTGTGCTTCTCGGATTTGTCCTTGAACTGCGTCATCCTGGAGAGCTCGCCGAACATGGTGTAGCAGTCGAGCACCCAGCCGAGCTGCGCGTGCGCCGGAACATGGGACTGCAGAAACAGCGTATTCTTCTCCGGATCAAGGCCGCAGGCGATGTAGAGCGCCAGCATCTCGACCGAGCGGCGCCTCAGCTCCTTCGGATCCTGGCGCACCGTGATGGTGTGCAGATCCGCCATGAAATAGTAGCAGTCAAAATCGTTGACCCGGTCCGCCCAGTTCTTTATGGCTCCGAGATAATTGCCCAGATGCAGGTCACCGCTCGGCTGTATGCCGGAGAGCATGATTTTCTTTTCTTCTTCCAACGTCAGGTCCTCCTTCACAGGCCTGCCGGCAGAGATCCGGCTGCCCGAGTTTTTCCCCGCGGTTTCACGCCCGGCAGCCCGGACGCTCACCACCGCAGAGATTCCCCACTATTCTAACACGTTTCGCTCTCTCTTTCTGCCTGCAGTGCCGATTCCCCGCCGATTTCCCGTCAGAATTCTCTGCCGCAGGTTCTCTGCCGGTTTCATGGCGTATTCTGCGCCTTTGATTCCTTCCGGAAGCTCGGGGGGAATTCTCCGCCCCGGGCCCGATCCCGGTCAGTACTCCGTCTCCGGGCGCTCGGTGATCCCGTAAGTGGCCATAAATTCCCTGAGGTCGTCCTCGCCCCTGATCAGCATGACGTCATGAAACGCCCCGCCGGACAGGTCCCTGAAGCCCGCGGTCATCTCTCCCGTGCAGATGCTCTTGCGCAGCACAGGTTTCTGCGTGGAAGGATCAAAGGACGCGGTTTCCGTTTTCTTCCTGCCAAACAGCATACAGATCCCCTCCTTATCTGGATTCCGGGAGTTTCCCCGTTATCTCTATTCTAGCAGACCGCAGCACTTCTGCGCGCCGGAGTGCCGGACAAAGGCGGTCCCGCGCCTTATGCCTCCTCGCGGAGGTAGTCCGCGTACTCCGCCTCGCTCACGAAGAGAACATATCTTCCGTCGACGAGTCCCATGTATCCGCTGGCCGTGTCATAACCCTTCATCATTGTGTTCGTCATTTCGTCCCTCGCTTTCTGTATCCGGTGTCTGTGTTCCTGTTGATTTAAGAATACTCAGGGAGGTGTACCAAAAACTTCCCTCCCGGAGACGAAACCGCTTCTCATGAGTTTTGGCTCATGCTATGCTGAAAGCACCGGGCGGGACTCCGAAGGACCTGAGGAAAAATGCGCCGAAAGCGGGGTATAACAATGCGTGTAAAGGGCGACCACCAGAAACTGAAGATGCTTTATCTCGCGGATATTTTCGCCGCGGAGACCGACGACGAGCACCCGCTCACGCTTCCGCAGATCGCGGAGAAGCTGGACGAGTGCGGCGTAAACGCGGACAGGAAGACGCTCTACCAGGACTTTGAGGAGCTGAGGACCTACGGGATGGACATCCTGAGCGCGCGTGAGGGCAGCAAAACCCTGTACTGGCTCGGGGAGAGGGATTTCGAGCTCTCGGAGCTGAAGCTTCTCGTGGACTCCGTCCAGTCGGCGAAATTCATCACCGACGGAAAGTCGAAGGAACTCATCGGGAAGCTGGAAAAACTTACCAGCCGCCGCCTCGCGTCGAAGCTCTCGCGCCAGGTAGTGATGTCCGGGCGTGTGAAGACCATGAACGAGAGCATCTACTACAATGTGGACACGCTTCACCAGGCGATCGGCAGCAACGTGCAGATCCGCTTTCATTATTTTCAGTGGAACGTGAAGAAGGAGATGCAGCTGAGAAGAGACGGCGCCTGGTACCAGGTCAGTCCCTGGGCGCTTCTCTGGAATAACGAAAATTACTACCTTGTGGGATACGACGCCGGGGACGGGACGCCGGAAAACGAGGGAAAAATCAAGCACTACCGCGTCGACAAGATGCTGGAAATCACGGCGACGGACATTCCGAGGGAGGGGGAGGCGCAGTTCGCGTCCTTCGACCTCGCCCGATACTCCAAGTCCCTTTTCGGCATGTTCGGCGGCGAGGAGACGAGGGTCACGCTGGAGGCCGACAGCGACATGGCCGGCACGCTGATCGACCGCTTCGGCAAGGACCTTATCATCATACAGACCGGCGAAAACAGCTTCCGGACCGCCGTGAACGTGGCGGTCAGCAGCCAGTTTTTCGGATGGGTCATGGGGCTCGGCGGCAAGGTGCGGATCACCGGGCCCGAAAGCGTGGTAGAAAGGATGCGGGAGGAAGTAAGGAAAATCGCGGCGCAGTACCGGTGAACTCCGCGGCGGAATCTGTGCCGCACCCTGTTTGCGGCATTCCGGCCATCGCTCGCTGCGGCTGCCTGAGGCTCAGAGAATAAGCAGGACAACAGCCATAACTGCCGCACCTCCGGCGAACCCGCCGGCGTGGGAGAGCATGTTGATGTGTTTTGACGAGAGGCCGTAGGCGAGATTCACCGCAAGCGTCGTCAGGATGCTGCGGAGCGAGAAGCCGTAGCCCGCAACGGCAAGGACGAGACAGGCGCCGAGGAGGCCGAAAATGCAGCCGGAGGCGCCGGCGGAGATCGAGTTTTTCCCGCTTCTCTTCTCCATGAGGAGGGTCAGCGCGTTGCCGGCGACGCCCGCGGCGAGGTAGATGACGATATAGATCAACGGGCCGCAGACGTAGTCCACCGCGGGGCCGAGCACCGAGAGCGCGTACATATTGAAGAGCAGATGGTAGATGCCGAAGTGCAGGAACATCGACGTGAAGAGCCGGTAGTACTCGCCCTTTCGGACGTACGGCCCGTAAAGCGCGCCGTACCTCAGCGCGACGGCCGTGCTCGTGCTTCCGCCGCTCCCTGTCTCCATGAGGAAAAGAGCGACATTTATGATGATCAGTACGGTCGTGACTTTGCTCGCGATAAAGCTCATCCGGATACCTCCCCTAAGCCCCGGCCCCGCGGATGCCGGAAGGGCCCCTGCGGATAACCGGAAAACTCCTGTCTGACCGTAATCTTATCCCCTGAAATGCTATAATGACAATATGTGCGCGGAAGGCAGGCGACACGCCCGGGGGTTTTGCGGGGCGGAGGAGTTTTGCCTGAGCGGATAATGAATGAACCGATACCCCGCAGAGGTGCGCGGGAGGGAAGGGAGATAAAGACACCATGCAGGAAAGACTTCAGAACAAATGCGACCAGCTGATCCGGAATTACAGCCTCCTGAGGCCGGGCAACCGCCTTGAGTACGAGAGCCTCCTCGCCGCTGCCGCGTCGATGTTCACCGCAGCGGACAGGACCGTCGACCCGGACAGGGTTAAGGAGTGCAAAAAGCTGCTCAAAAAGAAGAAGGGGCTGTTCTCGAACTTCCGCGGGATCTCGGAAGTCGTCATACGCTGCAAGATGGCGCTCGCGCGCGACCCGGAGGAATACCTGGACAACGTGACGACGGTCTACAAGGATCTGAAGACCTTCTTCAGCGGCGAGCAGGTCGTCCTTGCCGCCACGGTGATCGTCGACTCGGTCTCCCCTTCCGAATTCGAGTACATGAGCGAGAAAACGAAGGCAATCTACCACGAGATGCGCGGCGCCCACCCGCTCCTGACTTCCGAGGACGACATGCCGTTCGCGGCGATCATGGCCGTCATGGGCAGCGATCCCAACTCCATCTGCGCGAGCGCGGAGGAGATCTACTCCGACCTGAAGAAAAACCTGAAGGCCTCCATGGAGAGCAGGCAGATGCTGAGCCACATCCTGTCCGTCTATGAGGGCGGCAATAAGGAGAAGTGCGACAAGATCTGCCGGC
>OMSM01000175.1 GCA_900313745.1 uncultured Lachnospiraceae bacterium | reverse complement strand
GCACGGGGAATCCCTGGGAATCATCGGCGCGACGGGCTGCGGCAAGACGACGGTGATCAATCTTCTCATGCGCTTCTACGACACCGACGAGGGAAGGGTCGCCGTGGACGGCAGGGATGTCCGCTCCTTCAACAAGGACGAGCTGCGGCGGAAGTTCGGCGTGGTCTTCCAGAATGACATCATTTTCGCCGACACGCTCTGGAACAATATCGATTTCGGGCGGGACCTGTCCGAGGAGAATGTGCACCGCGCCACGGAGGACGCCGGCGCGGCGGAGTTCATCGACGCGCTTCCGGACGGGTACGAGCACATGGCGGCCATTAAGGGCGCCAACCTCTCCGGCGGCCAGAAGCAGCGCGTGCTGATTGCGAGGGCGCTCGCAGGGAAGCCGGAGATCCTCATACTTGACGACGCCTCCAGCGCGCTCGACTACCAGACGGATGCCGCGGTGAGAAGGGCGATCCGGAGGGATTACGCGGATACGACCACGATTATGATCGCGCAGAGAATCAGCTCGGTGATGAACCTCACGCACATCATGGTGCTTGAGGACGGAAGGATGCTGGACTACGGCACCCACGAGGAACTGCTTTCGCGCTGCGCGCTGTACAAGGAAATCTATGATTCCCAGATGGGAGAGCTCTGATGCCGCCAAGAGGGAGAGAAGGGAAAAAGGAAAGGCCGAAGGACGCCCGGGGCGCGCTGCGCCGGGTCTTTGACTATGCCATGGAATACCGGCGCACCCTGCTCTTTGCCGCGGTGCTCTGCCTCATCAGCAACAGCCTCGCGCTGTTCGGGCCTTCCCTCGCCGGCAAGGCGATCAACGAGGCGGCGGCAGGCCCGGGCAGGGTCAATTTTGACCGGGTCTACAGCTACGCGCTCCGCATGCTGGTGTTCTATGTCACCTCCGCGCTCTTAAGCTACGCCATCGCGGTAATCATGATGCGCGTAGGCCGCCTTCTCGGGAAGAAGATGCGCGAGGATGTATTCAACAAGCTGATGAGGATGCCGGTGGGATATTTCGACCGCAACCAGGCGGGAGACATCATCAGCCGCGTCTCCTACGACATCGATGTCATCTGCACCTCCTTTTCCACGGACCTTGTGCAGATCATGACCTCGGTCGTGACGGTCGTGGGCTCCTTCTTCATGATGCTCTTCATCAGCCCTCTGCTCGTTCTCGTGACGCTGATCACCATACCGATGGCGATAGCTTACACGCGCTTCATGGGGAAGAAGACGAGGCCGCTTTTCTCCCACCGCTCGGCGATGTACGGCAAGATGAACGGCTATGTGGAGGAGATGTTCTCCGGGCAGAAGACCATCGCGGCCTACGCCCATGAGGACGACGTGAGCAGGGATTTCTCCGGGATCAACCGCGAGGCGTCGGAGGCCTTCTACCGCGCGGAGTACTGGGGAATGACCACCGGTCCCTCCGTGAACTTCATCAACAACCTGGGGCTCTCGCTGATCTGCATGCTTGGCTCCGTGCTTTACTTAAACGGCGCGGTCACGATAGGGCAGATCTCCTCCTTCGTTCTTTACTCCAGGAAATTCTCGGGACCGATCAATGAGATCGCCAACGTCATGAACGAGATCTACTCCGCACTGGCAGCGGCGGAGCGAGTGTTCCGCCTTCTGGACGAGGCTGAGGAGGTAAGCGACGTCGAAAATGCCATAACTCTTGCGGAGGTAAAGGGCGATGTCCGGCTGGACCACGTCTTCTTCGGCTACGACTCCTCCAAGATGATTCTGAATGACGTCTCCCTTGCGGCGGACGCCGGAAAGCTCATCGCCATCGTCGGCCCCACGGGGGCGGGAAAGACCACGATTATCAACCTGCTGATGCGCTTCTACGACGTGGACAGGGGCGCGATCTATGTGGACGGGAATGAAATCCGCACGCTTACCAGGAAGAGCCTGAGGGGCGCCTACGCGATGGTGCTGCAGGACACCTGGGTATTCAAGGGAACGGTCTTCGAGAATATCGCCTACGGAAGGGAGAACGCCACGATGGACGAGGTGGTGGAGGCGGCGAAGGCGGCAAGGATCCACTCCTTCATTATGCGCCTTCCCGATGGCTACCAGACGGTGATCAGCGAGGACGGCGGAAATATCTCCAAGGGACAGAAACAGCTCTTAACCATCGCCAGAGCTTTCCTCTACGATGCGAAGATGCTGATCCTGGATGAAGCGACATCCAATGTCGATACCACGACGGAGAAGCAGATCCAGGCGGCAATGCGTTCCCTCATGGCGGACAAGACATG
>OMSM01000272.1 GCA_900313745.1 uncultured Lachnospiraceae bacterium | reverse complement strand
TCATCCCGGCGGAGGAGATCGGGGCTCGGAGCATTTCGGATTTATCCGGTGACGGCAGCGCGGAAGATCCCGGCGCCGGCGGGGAGACAGAGGCGGATTCCGCTGACTCCCCGGGGGAAGAGGAGATAACGTCCGCGGAGCCGGGTGCGGAGGAGATCTATGTCCATGTCTGCGGGGCAGTCGTCAGCCCCGGGGTCTATGTGCTCCGGAACGGTGCAAGGGGATATGAGGCAGTGGAGGCGGCAGGCGGCCTGGATGAGGAGGCCGCGGACACGGCAGTCAATCTCGCGGCGCGGCTTGGTGACGGGTCGATGCTCCGCATACCGTACGTATTCGAGGTGACCGCGGATCCCGCGGCAGGGGGAGACGCGGATCCGGAAGGCACAGCTTTCGGCGGCGCTCCGGGGGACCCCGCAGTACCTTCCGGGGAGAGCGCTGCGGGGGAGGAACCGGGAAAAATCAACATTAATCTCGCCTCCTTGTCCGAGCTTACCACGCTTACGGGGATAGGAGAGGCCAAGGCACAGGCGATCATCGACTACCGGGAGGAACACGGCGGCTTCAGAAGCATCAGCGAAATCACAAGGGTAAGCGGCATAGGAAGCGTCATATACGGCAAGATTCGCGATGATATATGTGTGGAATAAGGTATAATAGGTATTACAGGAAGACCGGACGAGCTTCCTGTCCGGAGCGTGCCCCGGGATGCCTTTACATATCGGCGGCACGCACTAATGACTTACTTCAGGCAGACTTTTGGAACAGCCTCAGGCAGGAAGGAAAGTAAATGGCGAAGGTATTGATCGTTGACGATGAAAAGCTGATCGTTAAGGGACTGCGTTTCAGCCTTCAGCAGGACGGCTATGAGACGGACTGTGCTTATGACGGTGAGGAAGCGGTGGCGATGGCGAAGAACAGCGTCTACGACATTATTCTTCTGGATGTCATGCTTCCCAAGCTCTCCGGCCTTGAGGTCTGCCAGCAGATCAGGGAATTCTCCGACGTGCCGATCATCATGGTCACGGCAAGGGGTGAGGATCTGGACAAGATCCTTGGCCTGGACTACGGCGCGGACGACTACATCACGAAGCCCTTCAACGTCCTCGAGGTCAAGGCAAGGATCAAGGCGGTTCTCAGGCGCTCGGCGAGGCAGTCCAGCGCCGTCAGCGAGAAGGCTGTGAAGATTAACGAGCTTGTGGGCGGTGACCTTCTTCTGGATGTGGATAACCGCAGGCTCTATATCGGGGAGCGGGAGGTCAACCTCACATCCAAGGAGTTCGAGCTCCTCGAGCTTCTCGTGCGCAATCCCGGCAAGGTCTACAGCAGGGAAAAACTGCTCTCTGACGTCTGGGGCGCGGATTTCCCCGGTGACGTCCGCACCGTGGACGTCCATATCCGAAGGCTGAGGGAGAAAATCGAGACCAATCCCTCCGAACCTTTGTATGTGCAGACGAAGTGGGGCATCGGCTACTACTTCCGCACCCAGTCATGATTGAACGTCTTAAGCAGATGTACCGCAGGTCGCGGTTTATGCGCTCGATGAGGATCAGGATTTTCCTGATCATCCTCATCGTGGGCAGCATACCCTGCGCGGTAATCCATATCGGCCTCGTCTCAAGCTATGAGATGCGGGCGGTGAACCAGAGGATGTCCGACGTCCGGACGCAGATGAAGGTTCTCGCCAATCATCTCATCTACTATGACTATCTGAGCGATCCCTCCTCCGAATCCATAAACGCCGAGCTTGACCAGTTTTCCACCCTGAATGACGGGAGGGTTCTGGTAATCAATGCCGGACTTAAGGTCGTGAAGGACACCTATGGCATCTCCGAGGGCAAAACCATAGTGACGGAGGAGATTGTCCGATGCCTCAAGTACGGGAGCGACGGCACGGTCTCCCTCTACGACAAGAACAACGGATATATCGAGCTTACCACGCCCATCGTGGAGACCGCCTCCCTTGAGGCAGGGGATTACTCCAGCAAGACAGTGGAGGAGAGGGTGCGCGGCGTCCTTCTTACCAGCGTCTCCACGGACTCGATCGCCGCGACCAGAGAGGTGCTCTCCCGAAGGGGACTGCTCCTGGAGACCATCATGCTCCTTGTGGTCTTCTCCATGGCGCTTCTTCTTTCCGGAATGCTTGTCCGGCCCTTCCGCAGACTTGTCCGCGCGGCCGGGGAGGTCCGGTCCGGCTTTTCCGGGAGTGTGGAGCCGGTGAATTCCTACGTCGAGACCCAGGCAATCGTCGAGGCATTCAACCGGGTCCTGGCCAGGGACCGGGTCCTGGACGAGAGCCGCGAGGAATTCGTATCCAACGTATCCCACGAGCTGAAGACGCCGATGACCTCGATGAAGGTGCTGGCGGATTCGCTTCTTGCCGAGGACAATGTCCCTCCGGAGATGTACAGGGAGTTCATGGAGGACATCGCGAAGGAGATCGACAGGGAGAACAAGATCATCGGCGACCTCTTAAGCCTTGTCCGGATGGACAGCAAGGCAGTGGCGATGAACATCAGCTCCCTGGACATCAACGCCCTGACCGAGATCATCTTAAGGAGGATCAGGCCCCTGGCGGAGAAGAGGGACGTGGAGCTGACCCTGGTCAGCGAGTGCCCTGTTACCGCCGAGGTGGACGAGGTCAAATTCTCGCTGATCCTGACCAATCTCATCGAGAACGCGGTGAAATACAACCGCGAACATGGAAAGGTTATTGTCACCCTGGATGCGGACAGGCAGAACTTCACGGTGAAGGTGGAGGACACGGGCATCGGAATTCCGGAGGACTCCCTGGAACTGATCTACGACCGGTTCTACCGGGTGGATAAATCCCGCTCGAGGGAGGTCAGCGGCACGGGGCTCGGACTTTCCATCGCGAGGAACGCGGTTCTTCTGCACAGGGGAACCATCGATGTGACGAGCAGGCCGGGCGAGGGATCAGTTTTTACCGTGAGCATTCCCCTGACCTACATCAAGGAGCCCACGCCGGCGGAGAACATGCGCTTCGATGCCTCCGTCTCCAGGCCTGTGAAGGGATCCGCGAGGAGGCATGCAGGCCTGCAGGCCAGGAAAAACGCGAACAGCAGTGCACATACGGAAGCCTGAAATGACAGGGAAAAACAGGGATCACATCAGAATAGCGGCGGAACCGGAAAAGAACAGTCCTGAAGGTGCCGCCCCCGCGAAGAGAAGGTTTGCTGCGGTGTTTGCCGCCGCGGCGCTCGTCCTTACCATTCTTGCCGGGTGCGCAGTGCCCTTCGGAACCGGCGGCGCCGGAAGCGGGGAAGCGCATACGCCGGAGATCACCCTTTATTACATCAACAAGGACAAAACTGCGCTTATGCCCGTGGGTTACGACCCGGAGAACGCCTCGTCGGCGGCAAGGGTGGACGAGCTCATCGGGAAGCTCTCCGATGCGGGAGAGACCGCGGCTTCCGCACCTGCCGCAGGGTTTGACGTTGTGGGAAGGACCATCAACAACGGCGCCCTTACACTGGACGTCAGTGCGGATTACCGGCTTCTGGAGAGTACGGACGAGATTCTCGTCCGCGCGGCGATCGTCAACACTCTCTGCCAGGTCAAGGGCATCAAGACCGTCTCGTTTACCGTGGAAGGGGAGCCGCTTCTCGGGGAAAACGGCAATCCTGTGGGAAGCATGACCCCGGAGATGTTTGTGTTTAATCTTGGAAAGGATGTCAATGCCTACGAGAAGGCGAAGCTCCAGCTGTATTTCGCGAACGAGGAAGGAACAGGCCTCATCAAGGTGGGGCGCACCGTGATTTACAACAGTAATATCGCAATGGAGAAGCTGGTGGTGGAGGAACTGTTAAAGGGCCCCAACAGCGAGGAATTCTATCCCACATTAAATCCCGAGACAAGGATCCTTAGCGTGACCGCCAGGGACGGAGTCTGCTACGTGAACCTGGACAGCGCTTTCCTGACCGAGCCCTACGCCGTCCGTCCCGACGTCGCGGTGTACTCCCTGGTCAATTCCCTTACCGAGCTGAAGAACGTCAACAAGGTGCAGCTCTCCATCGACGGCGATACCACGGCCGTATTTCTTGAAACCATGTCACTGCGCACGGTCTACGAGCGCAACTTAAGTCTCCTGGAAAACTGACCTCCGCCGCGGAGGTCAGTCAAATCGCTGATGTCTTAAGCCTCCCGGGCAGTTCTGCGTCCGGGGAGGCGTGCTTTGTCGTACCCAGGAGGAAGAGTGAGAAGGCCCCTTGCGCTTTTTAGTCTTTTCGTTGTTCTTATCGTCTGCGCGGCCGCCCGGAATAAGGGACAGGCCCCGGACCCCTTCATTGACCTGGACAGGAAAAACCTGGCCGCGGAGGGAGTGATCCGCTCGAAGGAGAGAAAGGAGGATACTCTCTGGATCACCCTTGGCAATGTGACGCTTTATGACGGCCCGGAGGATTATCGGGATGGGAGGAGTATCTCCGGAGCGATTCTCGTCGGCATCCCGGTTCCGGATAACGAGGATATTCTCTGCCCGGTCGGCGCGGCAGTGCGCGCGGAGGGAAAAGTGTACTGCTTCCGGCGGGCGACGAACCACGGGGAGTTCGACGCGCTTTCCTATTACCGATCGGTCGGCATAGCGTTCCGAATGCCGGGGTGCCGGATCACCGCTTCGGATGGAAGGCGGAGTGCTGCCGCGGATGCGCTGTACCGGTTAAGGAGGGCCTTGTCAGGCATTCTGGACCGGATCTTCACGGAGCCGGATTCCGGGACAATGAAGGCAGTGCTCCTCGGCGACAAGGGGGATCTCGACCGGGAGAGAAAGGAACTCTACCAGTCGCAGTCCTTAAGCCATATCCTCGTCGTAAGCGGGCTGCATGTCAGTTTTGTCGGAATGGGGATATACCGGCTCATCCGGAAGAAGTCCGGGGAAGCGTTATCCTGCGCTCTCTCCGGCGCGGCAGTGGTGTTCTTCGGCGCGCTCACCGGCTTCGCCGTCCCGGCCGCAAGGGCGGTGATTATGTTCGCGGTCTACCTTCTGTCAAAACTTGCGGGAAGGACGTACGACTCCCTGACCGCCCTTGGAATAGCAGGCGCGATGATCGCGGCAGCAAATCCCGGAGCGCTCCTTGGCAGCGGGTTTTATTATTCCTTCGGCTGCGTACTTGCGGTAACATCGCTTTATCCGGCGATGGAGGGGCGCCTGATGAAGGCAGCTGCTGTCCCGGCGGCCCTGCTGCCGGTTTATCTTCGGACGTACTATACCTTTCCCCTGGCTTCCGCCGCGGTGAATCTGCTCGCGATACCGCTGTCCGGGGTACTGATGCTTACCGGCTTTCTCTCCGTCGCAGCGGGTGCGGTTTATGCGCCGCTGGGAGCAGCGGTCGGGAAAGTGCCGCACTATATACTGCGCTTCTATGACCGGCTCTGCCTTATCGCCGGGAGTATCCCCGGGAGCACCGCATCCCCGGGAGCCGGCTCTCTCCCGGTGTGCGCGCTTTATATAAGCCTTCTCATCGTATATCTGCTGCTGCACCGGAAAATGACCTACATCACAAAGGTGATGATGATCGCGGGGGCAATGATGCTGTTCTCCCGGAGAGCGGTGCCAGGACTGGAGATCCATTTTATCGACGTAGGGCAGGGCGACGGGATACTTATCCGTACCGGAGAGTCCGCGATACTTATCGACGGGGGAAGCTCGGACAGGGAGGATACCGGAACGAGGCAGATCCTGCCTCTGCTCAGGTACTACGGCGTGGACCGCATCGATTTCTGGATCATCACCCACGGGGATGCCGACCACATGAACGGGACGCTCGCACTTCTTGAGGACGAGGGCTGCGGGATCAGTTTTGGCGGGATCCTTATCCCGGATATCGCGAGGGACTGCCCGGCGTACACCGGGCTTATCGAAGAGGCGTCGGAGGCGGCCGGGAGGCGAAAAATCCCGGTGACGGGAATCTCCTCGGGCGGCTGCATAAGGAACGGAGGACTTTCTCTTTTCTGCCTTCACCCCGAAAAGGAGGGGTATTACGAGGATCCCAACGATTCCTCGGCAGTGCTGCTCCTTAGGTACGGAGATTTTGCGGCGCTTCTGCCGGGGGATCTGGAGGAGGGGGAGGGGAGCAGGGAGCTCGTGGCAGAAATGAGAGGGTCGGTGACCCCGGTCACCCTCCTTAAGTGCGCGCACCATGGGAGCCGGAACGGAACCTATGAGGAGCTCTTAAGACTCTTTCCGGCGGAGACCGCCGTCATTTCCTGCGGTATGTCCAACGCCTACGGCCACCCCCACGAGGAGGCACTGATGCTTCTTAGGAGCGAGGGAACCAGTATAGCGGAAACCAGGTTTCTCGGTGAGATCACCGTGCGCACGGACGGCTCCCATACGGACATCCGGGGATTTAATGAGGAAAGACAGCCCGGAATCTGGTAGAATAACAAGCAGTGCCTAAGACATGCTTCAGAGGGGCAGTTATGGACAGAGCAAAATCCGCGATGCCTGTTCTGGGCAGACTTGCCGTCATCGGCATGGAGGCCCTCAGTGCATTTGCCAGAACGGGAAGGATGCTCTCCGTGGAGAGCAAGACCTTTACTTCGGATATCGGGGCGAGAAAGCTGGAGAACCAGATCTCCTTGAAGCGGGAGGAAAGCCGCGGGCTTCTGACGCAGAAGGGACTCGGGTTCATGGCAAGGGCTGCCTCGTTCATGGAGAACCAGAACAGCCCGGAGATGACAAGGCTGAAATATGCCCGATCGGACATGACGCGTTCCGGGTGCGGCCTGATTGCGGTCTACAATGCCTTAACCTACTTCGGGCGGGAGAGCGTCTCCCTTCCGGAACTCATCGCAGGGGCGGAGGCCAGAGGAGCGATGGTGGCCGGGGCAAAACTCGGGACTTCGCCGGTATCGATCCGGAAGATCCTGAAGGAGAACGGACTCGGAGCGGACGTCGGCTACACGCGTGAGGCCGATGACCGTATCCTCGCCTCCCACGATGCGGCGATACTCATGTTCCTGAATAACCGGGAGAAGCCCGCGGAAGGGCTGCACTTCGTGTTCCTCTCGAAGGGGGAGGACGGGAACTGGATCATACACAACGCCAGGGGGAGCGGATCCCACACCGCCGAAGGCCCGGACATCGGCGCCGTGATGCGCGCGATCCGCCCGGACGGAAAAGCATCGGCGATGTGGCTCGCCGGCCTTAAACAGGAATAACCATGGCTAAGGAGACCAAGCCGGGCTTCAGCATCCGGCTGAGACAACTGAAGAGGAAGATCGAGGGGGGAGAGTTTTCCCCGTGTTATCTTGTCTGCGGGCCGCAGAGCTACCTGCGGAGCCAGAACGCCGACTACATTGTGGAGAAGCTGATCGGAAGCGGCGACCGCCAGATGAACCTGACCAGGTTTTCCGGGAACGGCTTCACGGCGAAGGAGGTCATCGACCTTGCGGAGACGATGCCCTTCTTCGCGGAGCGCCGGGTGATCTACCTTCGGGATACGGGACTATGGGAGAAGGGTATGAACGCCGAGGCGGACGCCCTTTCCGACTATCTGGGGTCCCAGCCGGAGACGACAAGTTTTGTCTTCTGCGAGGAGAATATCGACAGGAAGCGCTCCCTGTACAAGGCGATCGTGAGAACGGGTGAGGTGCTGGAGTGCGATACCCCCGAGCAGGATAAGCTGGAAAGATGGGCGGCGAGTCAGTTCACCCGGAACGATATATCTATTGACAGGAAAACTCTGGCGTTATTCCTTGGCACTGTCGGCGAGGACATGACCAATATTGTCACTGAGGCGGAAAAGCTGTGCTCCTACTGTGCGGAGACCGGCACCGTCACGGAGGCGGACGTGCGAAGCGTGACCTCCGGGCAGGCGCAGGACAGGATCTTTGATCTGATCAGGGCGGCCGGCCGCGGAGACAGGGACAGGGCGATGGCTGTGTACACGGACTTAAGGGCACTGGAGACGCCACCCCAGGTCATCCTCTCCCTGATGATCCGTCAGTACACCCTTCTGATCCAGGTACGAGAGCTGATGGACCGGGGATTTCAGGCGAAGGAAATCGCCTTAGCCGTCCATTCACCGGAATTTGCGGTAACGAAGGGTTACATTCCGATGGTCAGGGGGCTTGCCAGGAGGGACCTGGAGCGGTCACTTGATCTGTGCGTCGGGGCGGATGCCTCCTACAAGAG
>OMSM01000542.1 GCA_900313745.1 uncultured Lachnospiraceae bacterium | reverse complement strand
CCTGGACATGGCAACTACAGGCTCGAAACCGTTGCAAAACTCCTGGATGTGCCGCTGGAAACACACCACCGCGCAGTGGATGACGCAGAGTGCACCGCAGGCATCTTCCTGAAGCTGATTCCTCTTCTTGAAGCGGACGGGCTTTCCTGCTTCGGCGCGATCAATGAAAAGACGAAGGCCAATCCGGATACGGTAAGGCATCTTAACCCGATGTATCACTGCATCCTGCTCGCGAAGAACGAGACAGGGCGCGTAAATCTCTATACGATGATCAGCGAGTCGCATATAAAGTACTACAACCGGCGGCCCCGCGTGCCCAGAAGCCTTCTCATGCAGAGAAGGGAGGGGATCATTGTCGGCTCCGCGTGTTCGGCGGGAGAGCTGTTCCAGGCGATACTGGAGGACCGGTCGGACGAGCAGATCTATCAGACGGCGGAGTTCTATGACTACCTGGAGATCCAGCCGACGGGAAACGACGGCTATCTCCTTACCGCGACGGACAGGGACGGCGGAAAGAAGTATCCGCAGATTGAGTCGGAGGAGGATATCCGGGATATCAACCGCCGGATCGTCGCACTCGGGGAGAAGCTTGGCAAACCCGTCTGCGCCACCTGCGATGTCCATTTCCTGAATCCGGAGGACCAGATCTACCGGACGATACTTCAGGATTCCATGACCAAGAACGATGCGGAGGAACCGGCGCCGCTCTTCTTAAGGACTACGGACGAAATGATGGAGGAATTCGCGTATCTCGGCGCGAAGAAATGCGAGGAGGTGGTTATCCTCAACACCAGGAAGATCGCGGACATGGTCGAGCCGATCTCCCCGGTACGCCCGGATAAATGCCCTCCGGTGATTCCGCACAGCGACGAGACCCTCCGCGAGATCTGCTACAGCCGCGCACACAAGCTTTACGGCGATCCACTCCCGTCGATAGTGGAGGAGAGGCTGGAGAAGGAGCTTAGCTCCATTATTAAGAACGGCTACTCGGTGATGTACATCATCGCCCAGAAGCTGGTCTGGAAATCCAATGAGGACGGCTATCTCGTCGGAAGCCGGGGATCGGTGGGGTCTTCGTTTGTCGCGACGATGTCGGGAATTACCGAGGTGAATCCCCTGCCTCCGCACTATTACTGCCCGGAGTGCCATTATTCCGACTTTGATTCGGAGCTTGTGCGCTCCTATGAGGAGAAGACAGGCATCGACCTGCCTCCGAGGATGTGCCCTGTCTGCGGGGCGAAGCTCAAAAAGGACGGATTCAATATCCCCTTCGAGACGTTCCTTGGCTTCAAGGGGGACAAGGAACCGGATATCGACCTGAATTTCTCCGGCGAGTACCAGAGCAAAGCCCACGCATACACCAAGGTAATCTTCGGCGCGGAACAGACCTTCAAGGCCGGGACGATTGCCACGGTGGCGGAGAAGACCGCCTTCGGCTACGTCAAAAACTACTTTGAGCGCCTGGGGACAGATAAGAGAAAGTGCGAGATTGAGAGACTGAAGATGGGGCTTGTGGGCGTAAGGCGCTCCACCGGCCAGCACCCGGGCGGAATCGTCGTGCTTCCGGTGGGAGAGGACATCAATACCTTCACCCCGGTGCAGCACCCGGCCAACGACATGACGACCGACATCATCACGACGCACTTTGACTACCACTCGATCGATCATAACCTGCTGAAGCTCGATATCCTCGGCCATGATGATCCCACCATGGTCAGGATGCTCCAGGATCTCACGGGGCTGGATCCCATGGAAATTCCCCTGGACGACCCGGAGGTGATGAGCCTGTTCCAGACCACGGAAGCCCTGAAGGTCACCCCGGATCAGATCGGTACCAATGTGGGTACCCTGGGGGTTCCGGAATTCGGAACCAAATTCGTCATGGGCATGCTGGAGGACACCAAGCCGACGACCATGACCGAGCTGGTGAAAATATCCGGGCTTTCCCACGGAACCGACGTCTGGCTCGGAAATGCCCAGACGCACATAGAGGCCGGCGACTGCACGCTTATGACCTGTATCGGGTGCCGTGACGACATCATGGTTTACCTCATTGCGAGGGGAATGGACAAGTCCCTTTCCTTCAAGACGATGGAGAGCGTGAGAAAGGGCAAGGGGCTGAAGCCGGAGATGGTGGAGGCAATGCAGGAGGCCGGAGTGCCGGAGTGGTACATGGATTCCTGCCGCCGGATCAAGTACATGTTCCCCAAGGGACATGCTGCGGCTTATGTCATGATGGCCCTGAGGATAGCGTACTGCAAGGTGCATTATCCGCTGGCGTATTACTGTGCCTATTTCAGCATTCGTGCGACCGACTTCGACTACGAGATCATGGCGCAGGGCAAGGGACACCTCTATTCCGTGATGGAGGATTATAACCGCAGGAAGGATTCGCTTACTCCCAAGGAGGAATCCTCCATGGGCGACATGCTCATCGTCAGGGAGTTCTACGAGAGAGGCTTCGAGTTCGTGCCGATAGAGCTGAACACGGTAAAGAGCCGCCTGTTCCAGATCACGGACGGAAAACTTATGCCCTCGCTTAAGACGATAAACGGGCTGGGAGAGAAGGCGGCGGACGCGGTTGTGGAAGCGGTCAAGGACGGGCCCTTCACCTCCAGGGACAACTTCCGCGACAGGACGAAGGTATCGAAGAACCTCGTGGATCTCCTGGACAGCCTGGGAATACTCGGAAGTCTTCCGGAGAGCGACCAGATCAGCCTTTTCGATTTTTTGTAAAAAATCGCTTGATTTATTACCCGGAATGCTGTATATTATCACTTGCGTCCGACAACGGCGCAAGTGAATATGGCTCGTTGGTCAAGGGGTTAAGACGCTGCCCTCTCACGGCAGAAACACCGGTTCGATTCCGATACGAGCTACGGCCTCCGCTGAGTGCGGAGGCTTTTTTTTCTCAGAATACGGGGTTTTCGGATAATGATCCGAATAATGAAGCGCAGCTTCGCCGGGATGCCGGCGGAAGCTGCGCTTTTTTCAGCTGCGGAAGATTACCTCGGTGGAAACATAGCTCAGTTCTCGGGCGGTTCCGGGGTGGGAGATGCGGAAGAGAAGCTTGTTGGCGAGCCTTGCCCCGATGAAGCTGCCCTTGACGTCCACAGTAGTGATTTTCCCGGCGATATTGCTGTACTCCGTGCTGTTGTCAAATCCGGTGAGAATCAGGCCGCGCTCCGTTGTGATGTTATGGGCGTCACAGTACTGCCGAATGAACTGGGCGAGGAAATCACTTGCGCATACGAAGCCGTCGGCATTAAGGCGCCCGGAGGAACTGGTGAGGCTGTCAAGAAAAGCGCCGAGCTCCTCGTATTCCCTTGTAATGGTCAGGCTTCCGGTGGCGGACAGTCCCGGATCCGGGATGAGGCCGGCTTCGCGGAATGCATCGAGATAACCGAGATAGCGGTCGTAATATGTCTGAGCGCAGGAAATGTCTCCGATGAAGCCAATGCGCCGGAATCCCCTGTCAAGCAGAGACCGGGTGATCAGCCGCTCGGGAACCCTTCCCTCGATGAGAACCAGGTCGCCGGAAAGGTCAGTGATGGGAATGGAGGGCATGGTGTCAAGAAAAACTTTGGGAATGGCCAGGGTATTGATCAGCCGGAGCATCGCTTCGTCGTAGACATTAATAATAATGATGCCCGAAACCGAGCCGTCATGGAGAGCATAGGGAAGAGCATAACCTTCATGGTACCCGGACGGAACGTTGATGTACATCAGGTCTGCTCCCAGTAAGGAAGCCTCGGCGGCGATCTCATGGACAATGCTCATCCAGAAGAGGGAGGACTCGGGGCGCGCCGCGACCACCGCAATGGTGAGCCTCTCCTGGGAGGAGGAAGACAGCGGCCTTACACGGACCTGGCCGGAGACCGGGGCTTTCGGCGCGGAAACTCCTGCGGAAACCGGTTCCGCAAAGGCCCGGTATCCGCATTCCTCCGCTTTCTGTATTATCTTTGCGCGCAGTTCTTCAGCGACTCCGGGGCGTCCGCTTAACGCTTTCCAGACAGTAACCCGGGAGACGGAGAGCTGATCCGCGATCGTCTGCATTGTAACTTTTTTCATAAGCTCATTATAGGCGAGCAAAGTAATCTGTCCTATCGTTAAGTTAACAAATGTTAATATAGAAAAATTGTCGGTTTTTTACATGTGTACACAGAATATAAAGGCATTAATGATGGACTTTGGAAATGATAAATTGTAAAATAGAACAAAAAAGCAAAACCTTACAAAGATTATCTGTAAGCTTTGTATAAGATTCGGGTTGACTTAATTCGTTCGAATATCTACTATGAAGTTAACATTTTCAAATCAGGTTTAATAATGTCCTGATATCTGCGGAGCGAATCACCCATAAATAATAAATAGTTGAACATATCAGGCCGGAGGACGGAAAGGAGCACAAACATGAGTAAGGAAAAGGAATACAAAGCTCCCAAACGCAAGTGGAGAAAGGACGACACCGAGCTTTTCGGACTTGCTCTTCCCGCGACCATCTGGTATGCGATTTTCTGCTATCTGCCCATGTTCGGCATAGTGATTGCGTTCAAGGAGTTCAAGATCGTCCCGGGCAGAAGCTTTCTTTACAGCCTGTTCAAGAGCGAGTGGTGCGGCTTTAAAAACTTTAAATTCTTTGTCACCAGCAACCAGTTCGCGCTTCTGATCCGCAATACTCTGGGTTATAACATACTCTTCATTGTCCTGGGCCTCCTTATTCCTGTTACCCTGGCCATCCTGATGAGCCAGCTCTACAGCAGCATTGCCGCCAAGGTCTATCAGACGATGATGTTCTTCCCGCATTTCCTTTCCTGGGTTGTGGTCAGTTACTTCGTGTACGCGTTCCTCAATCCGGATAAAGGCCTGATGAACATTATTATCGTTGCTTTCGGAGGGAAGGCGATCAAGTGGTATTCGGCTCCGAAATACTGGCCCTATATACTTACTTTCATGCATGTATGGAAGACTATGGGCTACAGCATGGTTGTCTATCTCGCCAGCATCACCGGCATTGATACATCGATGTACGAGGCAGCCATGATGGACGGGGCGACGAAATGGCAGCAGGCCAGGTATATCACGCTTCCGTCGATCAAGATGATCATGATTGTCATGTTCATTCTGAATGTCGGGCGTATTTTCTATTCGGATTTCGGCCTGTTCTATCAGGTGACCCAGGGACTGCCGAATTCACTGAGCAAGGTTGCGAGTACGTTTGATACATACATCTACAATGCGCTGCGTTCCAACGTGACCATCGGCCGAACGGCAGCCGCAGGATTTTTCCAGGCGATCTGCTGCTGCCTGACAGTACTGCTTACTAATTACATCGTGTCCAAGATCGATCCGGACAGTGCGATCATCTAAGGAGACTGATATGGCGGAGACAAGTTCTGTAACTGCAAAGAAGAAATACAGGCCGAATTCGGTTAAGCCGCTGACCAATGTCTTCTTCAACATTGTGTTCGCGCTGCTGGCATTTATCTGTATTTTCCCTGTGTTTTTCGTGTTCATGGTCTCGATCTCCTCGGAGGCCTCCATACACAAGTACGGTTATCTTGTGTGGCCTAAGGAATTCTCCACGTCGGCCTATCTTTTCCTGTGGAATGAGAGAGGGACGATCCTGAATGCTCTTCTGGTTTCCGTAACAGTGACGGTTATCGGTACCGTGATCGGCGTATTGCTGACAACCTCGCTTGGGTATGTGCTTTCCAGAAAGGAATTCAAAATCCGGCAGTTCTTCGTCATCATGGTTTTTATCCCGATGATCTTTTCGGGCGGCATGGTTGCCAATTATGTCGTTGTCGCGAATATCCTTAATTTGAGCAATAAGATCTGGTCGCTGATTTTCCCGCTGCTGATGTCGAGCTTCAACGTGATTATCAGCCGGACGTTCTTCCAGTCAACGATTCCGGACTCGATTATCGAATCGGCCAAGATTGACGGGGCGAGCCAGCTGTACATCTACACAAGGATCGTTGTTCCGATTTCCAAGCCGGTGTTTGCGACGATCGGCCTGTTTCTGACCTTCGGGTACTGGAACGACTGGTTCCTGTCTTCGCTGTACATCAGCAAGAACAGCCTGATTTCCCTGCAGGCCCTGTTAAACAACATGATGCGCAATCTGGAGTACATCGCGAATAATCCGGAAGCCGGCCTGTCAATGCAGCAGTACCGGGCCCAGATGCCGGCAGAATCAATCCGCATGGCCATAGCGATCGTAATCGTCGCTCCGAT
>OMSM01000271.1 GCA_900313745.1 uncultured Lachnospiraceae bacterium | reverse complement strand
GTACTACGGCACCGAGGCCGAGATCGTTGAGCTTCCCTCCTATGCGGGAACCGATGTCACCGGCGCGAACGTCGGCGGCAACTACATTGGCGATTTCGCCGATGAGGCGACCGGCAAGGTTGTCGGCAAGGCCCTGATCGACGAGGGCTGCGACGTGATCCTGGTTGCGGCAGGCGGCTCCGGCAACGGCGTCTTCACCGCGGCGAAAGAAGCCGGCGGCGTGTATGTCATCGGCTGTGACGTCGACCAGTTTGACGACGGCGTAAACGGCGATACCAACATCATCCTGACCTCCGTCCTGAAGGTTATGGACATGAACGACGAGATCCAGCTGAACAAGATCGCGGACGGCACCTTTGCCGGCGAGAATGCTCTTCTTGGCGCGGATACCGATTCCACCGGCTTCGTCTCCGCCGAGGGCAGGTGCCAGCTTTCCGCTGACTCCATCGAGAAGATCAGCGAAGCTTTCGCGAAGGTCAAGAGCGGCGAGATCGTTCCTCCCTCCAATTTCGGCGGCACGACTCCCGATGATTTCGTTGGACTGAACTGAGCAGGATAAGTTAAGATAAGAGCACGGCAGCTTTTGCTGCCGTGCTTATTTCTTTTAGGAGAAATGCAGGCGGGATCACGGCCGCGGCACCGGACAGGGAACTGCCCGGAACCGCGGAAGATGGCTGTCTGCCGGTACAGGAAGGCGGAGGAATGGAGTCAGAGTATATCGTTGAGATGCGGCATATTACCAAGCGCTTCCCCGGTATCGTCGCCAATCAGGATGTCACCATCCAGATAAGGAAAGGCGAGATATACGCACTGCTTGGGGAGAACGGCGCCGGAAAGAGCACGCTGATGAGCATGCTGTTCGGCATGTATGAGCCCGATGAGGGTGAAATCTGGATCAGAGGGAAGAAAGAGACCATCTCTTCACCGTCTTACGCGGCGAGTCTGAATATCGGAATGGTTCATCAGCACTTCAAGCTGGTTTCCAACTACACTATCGCGCAGAATATCGTTCTCGGCGCGGAGCCGAAGAAGAAATTCCTGGGCCTCATCCCCGTGGTGGATGAGGAGAGGGCGAACCGCGAGATCGCGGAGATTTCCAGGCAGTACGGCCTGGAGGTGGATCCGAAGGCGGTGATCGAGGACGTGAATGTCTCCACAAGGCAGCGCGTAGAGATCCTAAAAATGCTCTACCGCAACGCGGAGATCCTGATCTTTGACGAGCCCACCGCAGTGCTGACCCCTCAGGAGATCGATGCGCTTCTGGACATCATCCGCGCCCTGAGGGACGGCGGCAAGACTATCATCCTCATCACCCACAAGCTGGAGGAGATCCGCAAGGTCGCCGACCGCTGCGCCATCCTCCGCAGGGGAAAACTCATCGACGTCCGCGACGTCCCGGGCATGGATGCGAAGGAGATGGCGGCCCTGATGGTCGGCCACGAGGTATCGCTCACCACGGAGAAGCCGCCGGCGCACTTCGGCGGGACCGTGCTCCAGGTGAAGAACCTGGTGGTGGAGAACGAGGAGCACTACCCGGTGGTGAACGACGTCTCCTTCGAGATTCACAAGGGAGAGATCTTCTCGATCGCCGGCGTCTCCGGCAACGGCCAGACGGAGATCGCCGATGCCGTCGCCGGCCTGATGAAGGCAAAGAGCGGAAGCATCACGCTGAACGGCAAGGATATCACCCACTATACCGTGCGCCAGAGGATCCTGGGCGGCGTGTCCTACATCCCGGAGGACCGGCAGGCGGTTGGCCTGATCCTGGATTTCACCTTGAGGGACAACCTCGGGCTGAAGGATTATTTCGAGTCTCCCTTCGAGGAAAAAGGGTTCCTCAAACAGAAGGTTTTTGAGGAGAACTCGTCAAAACTCATCGAACGGTATGATATCCGCTCCGCGAACGGCGGCGACACGATGGTGCGCTCCATGTCCGGAGGAAACCAGCAGAAGGCCATCATCGGCCGCGAGATAGAGCAGAACGCGGACCTGTGCATCTTCGTGCAGCCCACCCGCGGCCTGGATATCGGCGCAATTGAGAACATCCACCGCCAGATCATCGAGGAGCGCGACGAGGGCAAGGCGGTACTGCTTGTATCGCTCGAGCTGGACGAGGTGCAGGCCCTTTCGGATACCATCGCGGTAATCTACAGCGGCCGCTTCGGCAGGGTCGCTCCCGCGGAGGAATACACTACGGCGCTGCTCGG
>OMSM01000165.1 GCA_900313745.1 uncultured Lachnospiraceae bacterium | reverse complement strand
GTGTTGTCCATCTTTATCCCTCGTGTGAAAACTGGTTCGGCGGTGTCTGCATCCGTTACCGCTATGAGCCATGCATCTCGCGAACTTTGTTCGCTCGATGTCACGGCGTTCGCCGTACCTCTGCAAGCGGTGTCTGCATCCGTTAAAGCCTGCGGCTTTAACGGATGTCGCGCTGGCGCGCTATTAGCCCAGTCAGGGATAAGTGCTCCTGTAAGCAAGCTTACGTCGCACTTTATCCCTGACTGGACTGACACCGCTTGTAGTTACGCGCAAAAAAAGACAGTGCTTGGGGGGACTGTCTTTTTTCGAGAAGATATTCTTCTTATGGGGTATAGCAAAAACGTAAAATGTATTGGGGGTTACGCATAGTATGCTAACACTTCCCGACTTCCCGGACAATCCACGCGATGACCAAAATTACCAAATCTGCGCATTTAGTTTTGTGAATTATTTACAATTCAGTTCATGACTCAGGCGAACAGTGCGTTAAACTCTTCACCTGTCATCTTTTCCTGTACGACGAGGATGTCCGCTGCCTTGTTGAGCACATCCTGATGTGCGGTGATGATCGCCTTCGCGTCCTCGTAGCATTTCTCGATGATCGCCCTGACTTCCTTGTCGATCTCGCCGGACATGTACTCGCTGTGTTTGGAGACGTGCCCGAGATCGTAGCCAAGGAATACGTCCTCTTCCTCCTGCTCGTAATTGATCGTGCCTATGGAGGCCGACATGCCGTAGCGGGTAACCATCTGCCTCGCAAGTGCCGTGGCCTGCTTGATGTCCGAAGATGCCCCGGTGGTGATGTCATCCAGCACCAGTTCCTCCGCGATGCGGCCGCCGAGTGCAACCATGATTTCATGGAGCATGCGACCCCTGGTCATGAACATCTCATCCTCGCCGGGAAGCGGCATTGTGTAGCCTGCGGCGCCCCTGCCGGTAGGGATTACAGAAATTGTATATACCTCACCCACATCGGGGAGCTCGTGAAACAGGATTGCGTGGCCGGTCTCATGGAACGCCGTGATGCGCTTCTCCTTGTCGGAGATCACGCGGCTCTTCTTCTCCGCGCCGATGCCGACCTTGATGAACGCACTGCGGATATCTTCCTGGGTGATGAATTTCCTGCCCCCTGCTGCCGCGCGTATTGCGGACTCGTTCAGCAGGTTTTCCAGGTCCGCTCCGGTGAAGCCTGCCGTGGTGCGCGCGACCTCCCCGAGGTTAACATTGTCGGCGAGCGGCTTGTTCCTCGCATGCACTCCGAGGATGGCCTCCCTGCCCTTAACATCCGGCTTGCTTACGCTGATCTTGCGGTCAAAGCGGCCGGGACGCATAATTGCGGGATCCAGGATGTCCACGCGGTTGGTCGCCGCCATCACAATGATCCCCTCGTTCGCGCCGAAGCCATCCATTTCCACAAGCAGCTGGTTGAGGGTCTGCTCCCTCTCGTCATGGCCTCCGCCGAGACCGGTGCCTCTGCGGCGCGCAACCGCGTCGATCTCGTCGATGAACACGATGCAGGGCGAGTTTTTCTTAGCGTCCTCAAAAAGGTCCCTTACGCGGGATGCGCCTACGCCGACGAACATCTCCACGAAATCGGAGCCGGAAATACTGAAGAACGGTACCTTTGCCTCGCCGGCAACCGCCCTGGCCAGAAGTGTTTTGCCCGTACCGGGGGCTCCTTCGAGCAGAACGCCCTTGGGAATACGCGCGCCGACGGCTGTATACTTGCCGGGATCCTTCAGGAAATCAATAATTTCCTCCAGATCTTCCTTCTCTTCCGAGAGACCGGCCACATCCTTGAGGGTGATCTGCTGATCCTCCCCGGTAGTCATCCTCGCGCGGCTTTTTCCGAAATTCATCATCCGGGCGTTGGCCCCGCCCCCGGAATTCTGGGCGTTGATCATGAAGAAAAAGAAGAAGAACACCGCTGCCACCAGCAGCACGGGAAGCACATCGGATAAAAACCAGTTGTCCTGGGGGACGTCCCTCACCACAGGGTCGAGCCCGGCGTCTCTCGCCATTGTCTCAATAACGGTGATGTCCGTCGCGAAGAGGGTCCGGACATCTCCGTCCTCAAGCGTGATCTGCGCAGCGCCGGTCGGGGTTTCCCTGTTGGGCGCGACGACGACTTTCACTACGTTTCCGCCAGCGAGGTCGCTTTCAAACTCACCCATGGTATACACCGAGGCGTCGGAAAACACGCTGCCCCGCACGAACTGGATCAGAACCATAAACGCGAAAAAAATAATGATTCCGACCCAGAAATAGCTGTTCTGATTGCGCTGATTCCTGTTCTCCATAGATATCCCGTATTCCTAAGATCAATCAAGATGAACAATACCGATGTAAGGAAGATTGCGGTATTTCTGATTATAATCCATGCCGTAGCCGACGACGAACTGATCCGGAATCTCAAACCCAGTGTAATCCACATGCAGGTCAACCACCCTGCGCTCCGGCTTGTCCAGCAGCGTGCAGGTGCGGATGGACGCAGCCCCTCTCTGCTCAAGCATCTGTCCGAGGTAATGAAGAGTTTTGCCGGAGTCGACGATATCCTCGACGACGATGATATGCAGGCCGTCGATCGGCTCATCCAGATCCTTCTTCACGGAGATGACGCCGGAGGAAACAGTGCTGGAGCCATAGCTTGAGCACTGCATGAAGTCGATGGACACCGGCACGGTGATGCGCTTTGCGAGCTCACACATGAAAAAACAAGCTCCCTTTAAGATGCCGATAAGGCGGACTTCCCTGCCCTCATAGTCGCGGGAGATCTGTTCTCCTATCTCCTTGACGCGGCGTTCGATGTCTTCTTCGGGAATTAACACTTCGATTGTTTCGGCCATAACTGATCCCTTTCTGTTAGTCCGGCTGATCTCCGGAACACTGATCCGGCAAATTCCCGGAACCACTCGCGGAAGGAAGGCTGATCTCCAGAATCCGCTCCGTCTTCTCGGTGACGAGCGCCGCTGCGCTGATCCGGTATCCGGGAATCCAGAGTGCCTCCCTTCCGTCAAAGGGGAGCACGGCGAGATCCCTCAGCTCCGGCGCGATCTTCGCGTCAATCATCACCCGGGCAAGCTTTTTGTGTCCGCCTTCGGCGGACAGTGTAATGCGGTCTCCCGGCAGCCTTTTTCTGAGCAAACACTTTGTTATTTTATCATAATCGAACCATTTCGTATACCAGGCCGCCTCTCCGCGGGGGATGGAAGGAAGAAGGAGCCCGTCCGCATTCCTTAGCATCTCCGCGGGTATCACCCGCATCCTGTAGGCATCCGCGC
>OMSM01000270.1 GCA_900313745.1 uncultured Lachnospiraceae bacterium | reverse complement strand
TTCACCAGCCGGTAATCTACGGGCTGCTGTCCCTTGGCAGAAGGACTGCGGGATAAGGACGGGAAAGGCTTAGACAGCTAAGGCAGGCTTGAGAAAGCGTAAAGTGAGGTTTGGTTATGGCATTTAACGGAAGAGTTATTGATATCAGCGAGAACGGCATCTGCATCCGCCTCGGCATCACGGAGGAGGGAATGCTGAAGCTTCTGCACTTCTCCGCGCTTCCCCTTAAGGAGGAGGAGATCCACAGCTGGGCCGTCCACGACGGCTTCCCGCTGGTCAACGTCAATATCGCGGGGGCGGACCGTCCCTACGAGCGCCAGGGCAACCAGTATATCGTTACGGCGCCCGGCTACAGGATGAAGTATATTGACCACGTGATTACCCGCAATGACGAGGGAATGGTGCTCTGCGTCACCAGCGGGGACGAGGAGACCGGAATTCAGGCGGACACGCTGATGCAGTTCTACGACGGGATCCCCGTCGTCAGAATGAAGAACATCGTGCGGAACGTCGGGGATGCGGTGCAGACGGTGGATTATGTGTCCGGATTTCACTACGAGGGCTTCGAGAAGGAAGGAGCCGGGGAGCCGGAGAACAAGCTGCGGGTATTTGTCCCGCACAACGGCTGGCAGCGGGAGCTCAACTGGCGGGAGTACAAACTTTCCGATCTCGCCCTGGAGCGCAATCAGAGCGTCGAGACCCAGCGCACCTCCAAGATCTTCAAGGTGACCAACACCGGCAACTGGTCCACCAAGGAATATATCCCCATGGGCCTTATCGTCAACCGCGAGACCGGCAGCGGGCTCTTCTGGGAGATTGAGCACAACGGCTCCTGGCACTGGGAACTTGGCTATCAGTTCGGTCATATGTATGTGGCGGCCGCCGGCCCAAGCGAGATATACTCACATTGGTCGAAGGATCTCGCCCCCGGGGAATCCTTCGAGAGCGTGCCCGTCGCGGTGGGAGTTTCCGCTGCCGGGACGGCGGAGAACGCCGTGCTGAACGACAGTTTTGCCTCGCTCACAAGGTACCGCAGGATCATCCGCAGGCCGAACGAGGACAACAGGAAGCTTGCGGTCATCTTCAACGATTATATGAACTGCCTCTTCGGCGATCCCACAACGGCGGCGGAGCTGCCGCTCATCGACGCTGCAGCCGCGGCAGGCTGCGAATATTTCGTCGTGGACGCGGGATGGTATTCCGCGGGTCCCTGGTGGGACAGCGTCGGTGAGTGGGAGGAGTCCAGGGAGCGCTTCCCGAACGGTCTCTCGGAGGTGATGGACTATGTGCGCGCGAAGGGGATGATCCCCGGCGTCTGGATCGAGCCCGAGGTGATGGGCATTAACTGCGCGCTGGCGAAGAAGGTTCCCGACGACTGGTTCTTCATGCGCCACGGGAAGAGGGTCTATGACCGAAGCCGCTTCCAGCTGGATTACCGCAATCCCGAGGTGGTGAAGCACATGGACGCGGTGATAGACCGCCTCGTGAACGAGTACCATGTCGGCTACTTCAAGATGGACTACAACATCGAGCCGGGAATCGGGACGACGCTGAACGCCGACAGCGCGGGCGACGGGCTTCTGGAGCACGAACGCGCGGTGATCGCCTGGCTGGACGGCATTTTCGAGCGCTATCCCGACCTTATCATCGAGAACTGCGGAAGCGGCGGGCAGCGCATGGACTACGCGATGCTGTCCAGGCTGTCGATCCAGTCCACGAGCGACATGGAAAACTATCTCGACTACGCCATGATCGCGACAAACGCGCCCACGGCGGTGACCCCGGAGCAGGCCGCGGTCTGGTCCTATCCCCTGGACGGAGCGTCGAGGGAGGAAACCGTGTTCAACATGGTCAACACCATGCTGCTGCGCATCCACCAGAGCGGGCATCTCGCCAGGATTTCCGATGACCGGAGAGCCCTGGTGGCGGAGGGAATCTCGGTCTATAAGAGCATCCGCGGGGATATCCTCAATTCGGTGCCCTTCTGGCCCATCGGCCTCGCAAAGCCTGCGGATCCCTGGATGGCGCTTGGATTAAACTGCGGAGAGAGAGGATACCTCGCGGTGTGGAAGCTTCCTGCCCGCTACGGGGCGGCGCGCACAGAGGCTGACGGCGCGGTATCGCTTCCGGTTCCCGAATGGGTAAAGAGCGCAGAGTGCATCTACCCTGCGGAGAATGACATCCCCTTCACCCTCGATGCCGGGGCACACACGCTTGGCCTGAGCACAGACAAGCCAGCGTGTGCAAGGCTCTTCAGGCTCAGCTGAAGGGAAAGCCGGCAGAG
>OMSM01000264.1 GCA_900313745.1 uncultured Lachnospiraceae bacterium | reverse complement strand
TCACAGATCTCGATGAATTTCTGCACGTATTCCGACTGCTTCTGAGGCTTCGCGTCCGTGAAGCGGTCCGGGCTGGCTGTGTAGTTCCTGCCGACCATCACCAGGAGCTTCAGAAGATTGGAACAGATGGCAGCGTCCTTCATCGGCCGGGAGCTGAAGTACTCCTCCATAATCTCCTCCATGAGCCTGGCCGCCTCTTCGTGAATCACCGGATACTCCTCGGGTGTCACCACCAGCGCGGGCTGCATGATCGACAGGAAGGACTCGACGCCGCTGTACATGTCAATGAATGTGAGCCCCGCCTGGAAGATAATGCGGCGCCCCTCGGACGCGGGAAGGTAGTGAAGGCAGCCGGGAACGATGAACAGGATATCCCTCTCCCTTAAATGAAAGGGAATGCCGGCGCATTCTACCTTATAGCCGTTTTCCAGCGGCATGATGATCTCCAGCGCGGTGTGCCAGTGCTCCGGGTATTCCTCATATTGTACGTTGTCATAGCACATCAGGTAGGACTGTTCCTCGAAATCGACGGTTTCCTTTGTGCCTTCCAGTATCTTAATCATTCCGCCTCATCCCCCTTCAAGACCTGACACTGTGCCATGTCTGCAGCGAACGCGCTTCGTGCGACTTCTCATTTTTGATCAGACTTCTCATTTTTAATCACGACTTATCAATTATTGCTCCGATTAGTGTCAGTAATTGCTCTCTTTTCACTTCCAAACTATACGATTATACCTCTGCTTTTGCAACGCCCTCGGCGAAAGCTTGTGATTTTTGCCGAAGAATGGGCCGTTTTCTTCGTCAATTTTGACCAAATGATGACTTCTGGGATTGTTCTTTTCGCAATAATTCGTATTTATTTGGCAACATTTTTATAGAGCTGATTCTTTCGTGCTGTCTATACTTGCACTATCAGTACTGCCGGCACCCTTCCCGGGACCGGCTCAAGGGCGAGAGTGTACGCGTCACTTTCTCCGATATACGTCATCCGCCGGTTCGTCCGACTCCGGACCGGACCCCCCGGCAGAAAAATGCAAGAAGAATGGAGGAAATTATGAAGAATTTCAAAAGAGTTCTGGCATCGATCCTCTCCGCAGGCATGATGCTCGGCCTTCTCGCCGGATGCGCAGCTGCTCCCGCAGCAAGCACCCCCGCACCTGCCGCTGAGGCACCCGCCGCAGAGGAAGCCGCTCCCGCAGAGGACGGCGTTCAGGAAATCACCTGGATGTTCTGGGATGACCTTGAGGCCACCTCGGACCTGATCTCCCTTGGCTACAAGGATGTTGTCGACCGCTTCAACAAGGATTATGAGGGTAAGTACCACGTCACCCCCATCACCACCAACCTTGAGGAGTATTATTCCAAGCTGAACGCACTGGTGGCTGCGAACCAGACTCCCGACGTGTTCATCGTCTCCCCCGGCCCGAACCTCGACGTCTACGTCAATCCCGGCGTCGCCGCCGTTCTTGATGATTACCTCGCCGACGGATGGAAGGACACCTTCACCTCCGACGCCGTGTTCTCCGGCGGAACCTATGACGGCAAGATCTACGCCATCCCGCTGAACATCGCGGCTGCCTGCGTCTTCTACAACACCGAGATGTTCGAGAAGGCCGGTGCGGAAGTCCCCACCAACTGGACCGAGATGCTGGATGCCTGCGAGAAGCTGCAGGCTGCTGGCTACACCCCCATCACCATCTCCGCCGGTACCGCATGGTGCCTGTCCATGGTCGCTGGTTACCTTTGCGACCGCAACGGACTTGACCTTGACAAGATCGCCAGCCACGAGACCGACTGGTTTGATGACAAGGTTGTGAACGCTGCCAACCAGATCGTCGAGCTGTCCAAGTACTTCCAGAAGACCGCTGCCGGCGACGACAACGACATCGCCACCGCAGCATTCTACAATGAGGAAGCGGCAATCCTGATCCAGGGCTCCTGGGCAATCGGCCAGATCAACGGCGCCAACCCCGAATTCGAGGACAAGTGCGGCGTGTTCCAGTTCCCGGCAATCGAGGGCGGAAATGATCCCAACCGTCTGATTGCGAAGTCCGACTCCCTTGCAATGAGCTCCGCGACCAAGTATCCCGAGGCTTCCATTGCCTTCATGAAGTACTTCACCGATGACATCGCCCAGAGATATACCGCTGAAAAGGGCGGCAAGATCCCGGTGACCAAGGTTGAGTACGACGCTGCTGTCGCTCCGAAGGAGCTGGCATACGTCATGGATATCTTCGAAAATGCCTCCGGAACCTTCGGCTTCTACAATGAGTCCCTGGCCGATACCGAGGCCGGTTCCACCTTCGACAACGCCTTCGTTGAGATCTTCCTCGGCACCCCCATAGAGGAAGCCCTGCAGGAGATCCAGGATTACTACGAAGCCAACGTCTGGTGATTACGCACTGAACGGATCCGGAGCGGCAGAAAGGAGAGCGGGACTGCAGAAAGCCCGTACAGCTCTTTTCTCCGCCCGGTTCTGAGCACAAACAAAGCCGGTGCCGCATGCGGCATCGGCTTCTCTCATCGTCACGGCGGATGCCGGAGCGGGCACCCTCCCGTTCCGCCCCGGTATCTCCGCCCGGACCCCGCCGCAAAAGAGGCCACTTATGGATAAGCTGCTGCGCAACAAAAAAGCGATCGTCCTTTTCGTCGCACCTGCCTTCATTCTCTTTACGCTGGTCCTGTTCATCCCCATCCTGCAGTCCGTTTACTATTCCTTCTGCGACTACGACGCGCTGACGCCGCCGAAGTGGGTGGGGCTCGACAACTACGTCAAGCTCCTTACCAAGGACAAGACAATGAAGATCGCCTTAAAGAACTCCGTGTTCTTCATGATCTTCTCCTGCATCTCCCAGCTCATCATGGGACTGGTCCTTGCAGGCTTCCTCACCAACATCAGGAAGGGGCGCAACCTCTTCAAGAACATCTACTACCTCCCCTGCGTGCTTTCCTCCGCAGCCCTGGGTCTTCTCTGGATGTTCGTCTTCACGCCAAAACTCGGAATCAATGCCATGCTGACTTCCTTCGGCGTCTTCTCCGACCCCACGGAAGGTCCGCTCTGGCTTATGGATATCAAGGGCTACATCATCCTGCCCATGTGGGTGATCGCCTTCGTCGCCCTCTGGCAGTACGTCGGCCAGTCGATGATGCTCTACATGGCCCAGATCTCAGGCATCAGCAATGATCTTTATGAGGCATCCTACATCGACGGCTGCGGCAAGGGCAAAAGTTTTATCTACATCACCCTTCCCCTAATCCGGCCCATGGTCGCAACGGCCATGTCCTTAAACGCCATCGGGTCGCTCAAGTTTTTCGACCTCATCTACAACATGACCGAGGGCGGCCCGAACCACCGCACCGAGGTGCTGGCAACCCATCTCTACGAGCAGGGCTTCAAGTATTTCAAGTACGGCTACGCCTCCGCCATCGGCGTGGTGCTGCTTGTGCTCTGCCTCCTCATGACCTTCTTAATCAACAAGTTCGTCAAGATGGACAACTACGAGATGTAACGTCAGCCGGAACCGCGGCCTTCTCTCCGGAGGCCTTCCCGCTGCCGGACATGCCTGATTGGAGCGTGCTATGAACGTCGAATACGGAAAACCGAACACCGCCGGAAAGGTAATCAACGTAATTATCTATATTTTCCTGATCCTGCTCGCCGCGGTCTACCTGCTCCCCCTCCTGTGGGTGGTGATGACCTCGGTGAAGGATGACAAGATCCTCATGATCTCGCCCTGGGCCTTCCCCGAGCAGCTCATGTGGGGCAACTACACCTTCGCCTGGACCAAGGGCCACCTTGGCGGCGCGACACTGAATTCCTTCATTGTCTGCGTCGTCACCCTGGTGCTCTCCATGCTGATCGGCGCGATGGCGGCCTTCGCAATCTCCCGCATGAGGTGGAAGGGGTCAAAACTCATGATGACCTACTTCCTCACCGGCATGATGATTCCAGTGCACTGCGTGCTTATCCCGCTGTTCACGAAATTCGCGGGGGTAAAACTGACCAACAATCTTGTCGGCCTGATCATTCCCTACCTTACCTTCTCGCTGCCGATTACCATTTTCATCATGACCGGATTCTTCGACAGCATACCGGATGAGCTGCTGGAGGCCGCCTGCATCGACGGCTGCACGATCTACAAGATTTTCGCCACTATCGCACTCCCCCTGGCCAAGACCGGCTTCATGGTGACCGGCCTTATGACCTTCGTCGCCAACTGGAACGAACTGCTGCTCGCCATGGTGTTCATCTCCGACGAGTCCAAGAAGACCCTTCCGGTATCGCTGACCAAGTTCGTCGGCCCCTACAACACCAACTACGCGCAGATGTTCGCCGCAATAGTCATCGCAATTGTGCCTACAATTGTTGTATACTGTGCATTCGCGAACCAGATAGTTGAAGGCCTTACCGCGGGCGCGGTGAAAGGCTGAGCACTAAAACTGCAGGAAAGAACGGATCATGAGACGCATCAACGAAAGAAAACCACTGGTAACCCACATTTACACCGCGGATCCGTCCGCACATGTTTTCGAAGGAAAAATCTACATCTACCCCTCACACGACGAGGCGCTGGACGTCCCGGAGGACGACGACGGCGAGCAGTATCAGATGCATGACTACCACATCCTTTCCATGGACAGCCTCGACGCCCCCTGCGTCGACAACGGCCTTGCGATGGCCGAGGCCGACGTGCCCTGGGTTGGCCGCCAGCTCTGGGCGCCGGACGCGGCGTACGTCAACGGCAAATACTACCTGATCTTCCCGGCCAAGGACAAGGATGACATTTTCCGCATCGGCGTCGCGGTCTCCGACTCCCCCGCCGGCCCGTTCAAGCCCTATGACCACTATGTCGCGGGGAGCTACAGCATCGATCCCGCGGTGCTTGTGGACGAAACGTCTGAAGATGGAAAGCATATCTTCTGCTATTACGGCGGGCTCTGGGGCGGCCAGCTGGAGATGTGGCAGAAGGGGTATTTTGACCCGTCCACTCCCCGCCCTTCCGGCGATGATCCGGCACTCGGACCGATGTTCGCCGAGTTTAACGAGGACCTGTCCGCCTTCATCACCGAGCCGAAGATGCTCACCATCCTCGACGGGAACGGCGAGCCGCTGAAGGCCTCCGACGAGGACAGGCGCTACTTCGAGGGTCCCTGGATGCACAAGTTCGGCGGGAAGTACTACCTCTCCTACTCCACCGGCACTACCCACTATCTCTGCTACGCGGAGAGCGACCGCCCCGATGGCCCCTTCACCTACAAAGGCCGCATCATGGAGCCGGTCATCGGCTGGACCACCCACCACTCCATCGTGGAGATCGACGGCGAGTGGTACCTCTTCTACCACGACGCAGAGTACTCCGGCGGAATCTCCCACGAGCGGACCGTGAAGTACACGAAGCTCACCATCCATGAGGACGGGACGATTGACACGATCCATCCGTACGACTGAGTTATAGTAGTAACCTCTTTTTCATACCTCCTGAACAAAGCGCCGGCAC
>OMSM01000263.1 GCA_900313745.1 uncultured Lachnospiraceae bacterium | reverse complement strand
GCGGCCGTTCTTAAGGAGGCTCCGTGTATCAACGGTATAGAGATTCCCGGCGGCGTCCGCGCAGCCCATGGGCAGCGGGCGGGGCGCAGTCCCGGTTTCCGGTATGCTGAAATGTACGTTGGTCATGGCGGTCGTCCTCTGTGGTTTCTCTTTGTACTATACCACGGGTTCTTTTCATGATCAGCCTTTTACCGCACCGATGGTGAGACCTTTCACGAAATACCGCTGCACGAAGGGATAGAGCAGCACGATGGGACCGGTGGCGATGACCGTCATTGCCATCTGCATGCTCTCCAGCGGGATGGCGGAGGTCAGGGGCATTCCCGATTTCTCGGCGACGGTGCGCATTGCCTCGGCACTTCCCAGCATGCGCTGCAGGTAGTATTGCAGGGTGAACATGCTGTCATTGGAGATGAACAGCATGCAGTTGTACCAGTCGTTCCAGTAGGCGAGGGCAGAGAACAGGCCGAGGGTCGCGATTAACGGCTTGGAGAGCGGGAGGATGAGGGAGACAAAAATCCGCATATCGTTGGCGCCGTCGATCATGGCTGATTCGGAGATCGACTGAGGGATGCCCGCCATGAAGGATTTCGCGATGATCATGTTCCAGACCGAGAACATCAGCGGAAGGATCAGGGACAGGAACGAGTTCTTGAAGTGCAGATACCGCACGCACAGGAGGTACCAGGGCACAAGGCCGCCGTTGAACAGTGTGGTGAAGAAGAAGAAAAAACTGAACCCGTTGCGCCACTGGAAATCCTTGCGGGAGAGAACGTAGCCGGTCATGGTGGCCATAAAGACCGCGAGGCACGTTCCGATGACGGTGGCGGAGCCGGTGACGGCGTACGCCCTTACAATGGAGCCGGGATTCTTCAGGCAGAGCTGATAGGCCTCCAGGGTGGCGTTCTTAAGGCTTGGCAGCAGCGGGTAGCCGTTGCGGATCATGTAGGTCTCGCTGGTGAAGGAGGCGATGATAATCAGATAAAACGGCAGCACGCAGACCAGCGCGAAGAGGGAGATCAGGATGATGCCGAGGATATTCATTTTTTTCAGGTCGCGGCTCATGCGGGGAGTTTCCGCGGTTGCTTTGGAGCTGCTCATAAGTTTTTCCTTTCCCTGAGAATGTCGAGTCAGGCGCAGACAGCAGCGGTGTGTCCGGCTGTATAACCGGTTTCTGCCGCCCGCGGCCGATGCGCCGTCCGGATCAGTACAGCGAGTAATCCGGCTGGATCTTCTTGACGATGCCGTTGCACACCGTGATGGTGATGAAGCAGAGCACCGACTGATACAGGCCGGCCGCGGCGGAGACGCCGTAATCGCTTGAGTCGATTAAGAGCCGGAAGACATAGGTGTCGATGACGTCGGTGGCTGGCTGCAGCAGTGCGCTGCTCTTCACAGTCTGGTAGAAGAGGCCGAAGTCGCCGCGGAAGATATTGCCGATGGCGAGCAGCACCATGATCATCATTGTCGGGACGAGGGAAGGAATTGTGAGATAGCGGATCTTCTGCCATTCGGTGGCGCCGTCGATGGAAGCTGCCTCGAACATCTCCTGGTCCAGTCCGGTAATCGCGGCCAGATAGACGACGGAGCCATAGCCGGTCTGCTTCCAGAGCTTTAAGAAGATCAGAACGAAGGGCCAGAGGTGCGGCGTGTTGTAAAGATCGACGGGTGATGCGCCGATCGCGGCCATGACGGTATTGAAGATGCCCTTTTCGTAATTGAAGATGTTGTACATGATGGCGCCGGCCACAACCCAGCTGATGAAGTAGGGAAGGAACATGAAAGACTGGGCCACCTTCTTGAAAAGCTTTGAGACGATCTCATTCAGGAGAATCGCGCTGCCCATCTCAAAGACAACGCCCAGGAAGATAAAGGCGATGTTGTAGAGCAGCGTGTTTCGGGTGACCATGCCGAGCTTCCCCTGGATCATCAGCGCCTTGAAGTTGTTGAGCCCGTTCCAGGGGGAGAAATAGATCCCGCCTGCGCGCTGGTAGCGCTTGAAGGCCATGATGATGCCGGTCATGGGCATATAGGAGAACACAAGGACATAAATAACGGCGGGAAGGAGCATCAGGAGCAGCATCCAGTGGCGCTTCACAACCTTGTTGAACGGCAGTTTTACCTGTATTTCAGTTTGCTTATTCTTTTTCACGATCGTTCACCATGGGGGAATCGGATGGTTTCATCCGCGGAAACCGGCCCTGCTGCCGGCCGCGAAAGAACGGGGCGGCGGCTTCTGCCGCCGCCCCGGTGGGTGGTTCGGTTCCTGCCTTACTGCTCAGCGAGCCAGGCGTTGTACTGCTCAACGAAGGCATCCTTGTAGATCTGCATGCCGGCGTCGTCCAGCTTCTGCTGCATCTCGGCGATGGTTGCGTCAACATCGTCAACCAGGCCAAGCTGAAGCATGGGAACATAGTCGTTCAGCACGTTCTTGATCGCGGTGACATAATCCGCGATTTCCGTGGTATCCATCGCGAAGGTGCGGGTAGGAGAAGGAACACCGCGGGCCTCGGTCTCCTCGGAGATCGCCTGGCGGCGGGGATCATCGGCGGCGTCGGTCAGCTTGTAGTTCTTGATGGACCAGGAAGCTGCGGTAACCCAGATCGCGAAATCAGCGGACTTCTCGAGCTCGATGTAGTGATCCTCATCGGTCATCTCGTAGTGCACGCCCTCGATACCCAGGGTCATCAGACGGTTGAGATAGGTGTCATTCTCGAACAGGTCGAGAACCATTGCGGCGCGGTCAAGGTTCTGAGAACCCTCGGCCAGGGCCATGCCGCCGGAGCCGTACGCTGCGGAGGACATGTTGTCGGCGGCCAGATCGTAGACGGCGCACTCGACGCCCTCGTTCTGCTCTGCCTGTGCGATGTAGGTGAAGAGGGAAGCGTTCCAGGCATCCGCTGCGCTCTGCAGGGCGCCGAAGGCCTCGTCCTTGGTGGTGGTGTTGGTCAGGGCGCTGCGGCTCCAGACGCCGGCGTCCGCAAGTCTCTTCATCTCGTGGGCGAAATCCTTGAAGATGTCCATATCATAGGCAAGCTGGATGTCGTCCGCGGTGGGGGTGGAGCTTCCGTCAAAGATGTAGTCCATGCGGAGATAGTCGTCCAGAACGGCGTCACGGAGCTCATATTCCTGTGCGTAGACGTCCCAGAGTTCCTTGTTCTCCCCGGCGGCGGCGTAAGCGTAGATGCCGCTCTCGGGAGTTTCCTTTTCGGCGATGGTGGTCAGATAGTTCGCAAAATCTTCCCAGGTCTTGAGCTCGCCGATGCCGTACTTGTCGGCCAGGTCCTTTCGGATGGCGACGTACTTGGCGGAGGCCTCGGTCACGTTCTGAGGGATGCAGTAGACCTTGCCGCCCTGGAGAACTTCCGCGTAGCTCTCGGGTGCCTGATACTTCCAGGTCAAGGGCATCTTCTCGGCGAGGAAGTCATCGGTCAGCTCGACGAAGGAGCCCTTCGCGGCCTCGGAGCCTAAGAAGCACCAGCTCGCGGTGTAGATGATGTCGCAGTCGTCGCCCTGCAGTGCCAGCGGATACAGCGTGGTGTAATCGGACCAGCTTAAGAACGTGGCGGAGAAGGTTGTGTTGAAGGGCTCGAGATACTTGTTCATCTCGGCGCAGACCGCATCCCAGTCATTCGGCGTGTCGCCGACCATGTACATGTTGATGTTCACCTTCTTGGACATGTCGGTGTTGGGGTACATATCCGGGGTGGCATAAACCGGGGTGGAGGGGGTGTTCTTCTCGGGAAGAGAAGCATAGGGATCCGCAGCTTCTTCCGCGGGAGCGGCTTCTTCGGCCGCCGCGGGAGCAGACTCGGAGGTTGTGCTGCTGGCGGCGGGAGCCCCGGCGCAGGCAGTGAGCGAGAGCGCCATGGCGGCTGCGAGCAGCAGGCTGACAAGTTTACGATGTTTCATTGGTACCTCCCTTTGTGGGTGTTCCCTTGCGGGAACGGTTGATATATCAAGGAACCGGTTAACCGGTTCCGGTGATCACTTAGTCTCCTGCCGGCCGGATCCGGCGGAGTTCAGGCTGCGGCCGGTCCGGCTATCCTCTTCGGACCGGTCCCTGGGTGGACGGGCGGATAACCAGGTTGTACTGGATCTGGGTCCGGAGAGGCGCGTCCTCCCTGTCGAGCAGGCTCACGATTCGCTTCCCTGCCGCCTCGCCGAGTTCGCGGGGATCGACATCGACGGAGGTGATGGGCGGTACGCTGCTGGTCGTATAGATGCTGTTGTACATCGACGCCAGGAGGATGTCCTCCGGGACTCTCACGCCGCGCTCGGTCAGCGCCTGAAGGATGCTCTGGCTGATGAGGTCGTCCCCGCCCACGATGCACTGGGCTCCGCGCTGCAGAGCATTGTCCACGTAGTAGCCGATAAGGCTGCTGTTTACCGCATTGCGGAAGATCAGGGAGTGGTCTGCGGGGATCAGGTATTCCTCAAACGCCTTAAGGAATCCCTCCTCCCGCTTACGGCTCACCAGATAGCTCTCCTTGCCGCCGATATAGGCGATGCGCCTTAAGCCCATCCCAAGGAGATAGAGGACCAGCGCCTTGGCGCCGGCGGCGACGTTGCTGTCCACCTGGACGATGTCCTCGGGCGTGGTGCCGATGAGCACGAACGGAATGCCCCGGGATTTCAGGAATTTGATCTGCGGGTCGTCCACATACCCCCGCATCAGTACCGCGCCGTCCGCCTTGCCTCTTCGGAAGATGCGCTCCATTGCGGTCGTTCCGGCATCCTCCTCCAGTGCGATGACAATGTCGTAGTCCGCGGCTGCGGCGCTCTCGACGATGCCCGCGAGGCAGTTCTGGAAGAAGATGGAGTCATGCAGCAGGCTGTCCGGAAGGATAACGGCGATATTGCGGCTTTTTGCCGGCATTTCAGCCAAAACTTCCGGGGCGGCCTTTTTCGCTCTGCGCGGGCGGTAACCGACCGACTCGCAGTAGGCAAGTACCTGTTTCCGGGTATCGCCGCCGATTCTGCCCCTGCCGGAAATTGCCCGGGAGACGGTGGTCTTGCTGACTCCGAGATGATCCGCGATATCCTGGATGGTGAGTGAGTTCCGCGCAGGCATTCTGATCTGTTCCGCCTTCCTGTGCCGTACCTGCTCTGTTGTTCCGCTCTATGCTGCAGGTGATGCCTGACAGAATTGTTGCGCAGTTGCGCGAATTGGCGGGAACAGGCAGAAAACCGTATAATTTATGATAAGCACGGAAAACTTCCGGCGCAATTCGGGAATTTTACTCATATTTAACTAATTAAACAGGGAAAAGCGACAAAAAGAACAGGAAAACAAGGAATAAAGTTGCGCAGCAGATCCGCGGGAAAGCGTTACTTTTGCGGTTCTGCTGCGCAACTTATAAAGATGGGAGAGTATTACGGCAAATGTATTTCCGCCCGGACGGGGGATCAGACAGTAAGATCGTCGTGGAACTTGTATTTCAGCTCCCGGCCATAGATCCGAAATGCCGAGATCCTTGCGTTGTCATAGGAATCACGGATGCGGACCCGGAAGGCATAACCGTTGAGATGTCCGATATCGACGATGCGCTTGTGGCCTATGCTCTTCCCCTCGGCGACGGGAATCCAGCGGTCGACGCCGTCCTTGGTGCACCAGTAGGCAGG
>OMSM01000096.1 GCA_900313745.1 uncultured Lachnospiraceae bacterium | reverse complement strand
GCCTTCTCAAGCGCTGTCTGGGCATCGTTTCCGGCCTTGATGAAATCCATCATCTTGCCGAAGTTGATGTACTCGTAGCCGATGATCTCATCGTTCTCATCAAGCGCGAGCTTGGTGATGTAGCCGTCGGTCAGCTCCAGATAGCGGGGGCCCTTCGCAAGCGTTCCGTAGGTCGTGCCGATCATGGTGCGGGTGCCCTTGCCGAGGTCCTCAAGGCCGGCGCCGATCTGCAGGCCGTCCTCGGAGAACGCGCTCTGGGATCTGCCGTAGACGATCTGCAGGAACAGTTCTCTCATCGCCGTGTTGATGGCGTCGCAGACGAGGTCGGTGTTCAGGGCCTCAAGGATGGTAAGTCCGGGAAGGATTTCCGCTGCCATCGCCGCGGAGTGCGTCATGCCGGAGCAGCCGAGCGTCTCCACCAGGGCCTCCTGGATCACGCCGTCCTTAACGTTAAGAGAAAGCTTGCAGGCGCCCTGCTGAGGTGCGCACCAGCCTACGCCGTGCGTGTAGCCGGAGATATCCTCAATCTTCTTTGCTTTGACCCATTTCGCCTCTTCCGGGATGGGAGCTGCACCGTGATGCACTCCCTGGGCAACAGGGCACATGTTCTTGACTTCTGTCGAATAGATCATATTGTCCTCCTAGTATGGTAATGTAACCAAGGAAATGATACCTCCCTGATTTTAACAATAAGTTGGCCTCTTCGCCACCAGTTTTTAATCCTGTCTGTCGAATATGGCCTTCGCAGCGAGAAGATTTCCGTACCGGTCCTTCCACTCCTTGTGCGGCGCGCTCGCATCGTAGGCGGCAAGCGCCTCCGGGTCCATATCAATCTCGATCAGGATATCGTACCGGTTGGGCCTGTCGATGCAGCAGGGAACCACGCTGACGGCATGGATCCCGGGGATTTCCAGCGTGCGGTCAAAGATCTCCTTCACCGGCGCAATCATTGCCTTCTTGTCCACGCCTTCGCTCCATTTCGCTATGATGAGATGCTTCATGCTCTCCTGTCCTTTCCGCCGCGAAGCCGGTTATGATGCTCCGGCCGGCAGCCTGTGAATCCGGAACCGCGCACAGTATAGCACATCAGCCCTGCAGACGTCAGCATTTGAGGATTTTCACCGGTACCCCGAGTGCGGCGAGCCCTCTGTATATTGCGCTGGCCATGTCACTGTACAGAAGGTCCCCCGGAAGATAATCGAGCGCCCGGATCAGCTCTGCGCTGCCGGGCAGCATTTCCATGTCATAGAACGCGCCGTAATCGCGGTTCCCCGGCATCGCAAGGATGCGCTCCGCTGTCTCCCTGACATCCAGGGTGCGCACATTCCCGAGGCACTCCGTCTCCACACCAGTGTTACCGGCGAACAAATTCCCGTCCTGGTGAACGGTCATATACAGCTCGTCCTGCGGACTCCGGAAAAGCTCACCGATGTCAAGCCCCTGTTCCAGCTGTTCCTTTACCATACTTATCGTGCAAAGTTCCTTCGTCAGCTCTTCTTCCCGCTGCCTCCACCGCGCGAGATATGGGCGGATCTTCAGCAGTGTATCCGTTGAACCGCGGAAGGGCTCATAGCCGTCCATGTTCTCATGCGGTGTATAGTTGGGGACGGCGAAGTAAATATAATCCGGCTCAAGGCGCGCAAGCAGTGCGTCAATATCGCCTGCATCTTCCGCGAAAAAGCGGTTGAACATCAGGGATACCCCTGTCCCTGCCCCGCATTCCTTCATGAATTCCGCCGCCCCGACCGCAGCCTTATAAGCTCCCTGCCTCCGGACGATCTCGTCATGGTGCTGTTCGTTCCCGTGAATGGTGATGCCGAACTCCTTAAATCCGCAGTCCAGGCAGGTGCGCATGACGGCATCACGGTCCTTCCTGCGCATCAATGCAATTCCGCCTGTCATCCCGTGGTGAAAGCATCTGCAGTGCTCCGTTCCTGCGGCGCTCCGAATGATGATCCCAATATCCGGGTGGTTCATCGGCTCGTTATCCAGGGTAAAACTGGACTCATACGGAAGGAGCTCCGAGATCGCGTCCAGTTTTTCAAAGGCTATAAGAGCGGTTTCCAGGGGCATCAGTGCTCCCGGCCCGCCGTTGACATAGCAGTGCCTGCACCGGGTATTGCATCCGGATATCAGAACGTCGAAATT
>OMSM01000149.1 GCA_900313745.1 uncultured Lachnospiraceae bacterium | reverse complement strand
TCGTGGCGCATGACGAAGGAGACATGGTCCAGGAGCTTTACGCCGTTAACGGTCTTGGAGATGTTCTCCACCGTGAGAACCTCGTTGCCGATCTCCCGGTCGGGTCGGAAATCAATCCAGGGATATTTGCGGGAGGAGGGCCGGATCTCGTCCAGCTGGATCTTCTCCAGGGCTCTTTTGCGGCTGGTGGCCTGCTTGGACTTGGAGGCGTTGGCGGAGAAGCGGGAGATGAATTCCTTGAGTTCCTTGATCTTCTCCTCCTTTTTCTTGTTGGCCTCCTTCATCTGGCGCTGGATCAGCTGGCTGGACTCGTACCAGAAATCGTAGTTGCCGGCAAAGAGAGTGATTTTGCCGTAGTCGATGTCCGCGATGTAGGTGCAGACCTTGTTCAGGAAGTAGCGGTCATGGGAGACCACGATCACGGTCTTGTCGTAATTGATCAGGAATTCCTCGAGCCACGCGATCGCATCGAGATCCAGGTGGTTTGTGGGCTCGTCAAGGAGCAGCACATCAGGGGTTCCGAAGAGGGCGCGGGCAAGAAGGATTTTCACCTTCTGCGCGCCGTTCAGGTCACCCATCACCGCCTGGTGAAGCTCCGTCTCAATACCGAGGCCGTTGAGAAGCGTTTCCGCGTCCGCCTCGGCATTCCAGCCGTCCATCTCCGCGAACTCGATCTCCAGCTCGGAGGCCTTTACGCCGTCCTCATCGGAGAAGTCCTCCTTGGCGTAGAGCGCCTCCTTCTCCTTCATGACCTCATAGAGGTGCTGGTTGCCCTGGATCACGGTATCCAGTACGATCTGGTCGTTGTACTTGTTCTGATCCTGCTCGAGGAAGGAGAGGCGCTCACCGGGCGTCATGGTGACGCTGCCGGACGTGGTCTCGAGCCTGCCGGAGAGTATCCTTAAGAAGGTGGATTTTCCAGCGCCGTTGGCGCCGATAATTCCGTAACAGTTGCCCTCGGTGAACTTGATGTTGACGTCCTCGAAGAGGGCGCGCTTGCCGAGGCGCAGCGTGACGTTATTTGCACTGATCATGGAAAAAGCCTTTCATATATTATGATCAACGATTGTATTCTCCGTGTATTTTACATGAAATCAGGAATATTGCAATGATCGGGGCGTTTTTCCTGTTTTTTCCGGAGAATCTGTGCTATAATACCATACGTTGAACAGACGGAAATGGTTTGGGAGGGCAGTGGCCCATGACCGTTGTAAAGGTCATTCTGATCGTAATACTGATCATGGCGCTCCTCTACTTCTATGCCATTATGCCCCGGAAGAGAAGACCGGAGGTATTCAGCAGGAATACCCGGTACTATGCTCACCGGGGTTTATTTGATAACTCGGGTCCCTTTCCCGAGAACTCCGCCGGCGCTTTTAAGAAGGCGGTGAATGCGGGATATGGGATCGAGCTGGATGTCCAGATGTCAAAGGACGGCGTTCCGGTGGTGATTCACGATTTCACGCTGGAGAGGCCGGCGGGTAAGCCCGGCAGGGTTGCGGACTATACCTTTGACGAGCTTAAGAGTTTTTCCCTGTTCGGCTCGGAGGAGCGTATTCCCTCGTTCCGTGAGGTGCTGGAGATTGTGGGAGGACGCGTCCCTCTCATTATCGAGCTTAAGGTGGAGCGCACGGATCTCTCGGTATGCGACGCTGTCTGGGAGCTCCTTAAGGATTATCGCGGGGAGTACTGCGTGGAATCCTTCAATCCGCTGCCCTTGCGATGGTTCAGGCGCCGCCATCCGGAGGTCGCAAGAGGGCAGCTCTCCGACAACTTCATGTCGGATCCCCAGTTCCGCGGGAAGCACACGCCGTTCATGTGGGCAATGCAGATGATGATGGCCAATTTCCTTTCCCGGCCGGATTTCATCGCTTACAACCATCTGTTCATGGGAAATTTGTCCAGAAGGCTCTGCAGGCACCTTTTCGGGGCGTACGGAGCGGCCTGGACAATAAAGAGCGACGCGGATTTCAACCGCGCCAAAGACGAATTCGACGTTTTTATTTTTGACAGCTATATACCGACAATAAGCGCCTGAACCACCGGCGCGGCTTGACCGGCTCCGGGGGCAGCAAGACTTAAGGAACAGCAGCGGATCCGGCGGAATTCCGTGCACGGTGCAGATGGCGATTATTTATAAGGGGACCAGAAATGATTTCCTAACCTGTCCGAATCCGGGAAGCTCCCCCTTCCCATCCGGGCGAAGAAGAAAAGAAAGGAAGAACGGAATGAACAAGAGAGTTTACCTGTTCCAGGAAGGAAACGCCGAGATGCGCAACCTTCTGGGCGGCAAGGGCGCCGGTCTCGCGGAGATGACCAAGATCGGGCTCCCTATCCCGAACGGCTTCACGATTTCCACTGAAGCCTGCACCGATTATTACAACGAGAACAGAACCATCAATGACGACACGACCGCGCAGATTTTCGAGGCACTGCGCTGGCTCGAGGAGAAGCAGGGCAAGAAGTTCGGCGATGTCAACGATCCGCTTCTGGTGTCCGTGCGCAGCGGCGCGAGAGCGTCCATGCCCGGCATGATGGATACCATTCTTAACCTTGGCCTTAACGACGAATCCGTCGAGGGCTTCGCGAAGAAGACCGGCAATCCCAGGTTCGCCTATGATTCCTACCGCCGCTTCATCCAGATGTTCTCCGACGTCGTCATGGGCATGAGCAAAACTTATTTTGACGGCATTCTGGACGGAGCCCGCAAATCCAAGGGATATGTTTATGA
>OMSM01000269.1 GCA_900313745.1 uncultured Lachnospiraceae bacterium | reverse complement strand
TCCACCGCGGGAAGGGAGGCAAGGTCATCCTCCGCGCAGATCCCGAACGCCTCGAGCTTTCCGCCCTTTCTCAGCATGCGGAATGCCATCTCATATGTCCCGGAGTGACCGACCGCCTCAAGCACGTAGTCCGCTCCGATTCCCCCGGTGATCCTCATCACGGCCTCCACCGGGTCCTCCTCATCGGAGTTGATCACGTAGTCGGCGCAGGTCTTCAGCGCGATGTCCAGGCGGTCGGGATGATGATCCACGACGATTACCGGAGCTGCTCCCCTTAACTTCGCCAGCTGTCCGTGCATCAGGCCGAGCCCCGCACCGATGATCACCACGCTCCTGCTGATGACGCTGTCCATCTTCCTCGAGGCGTTAAGGCACGCCGTAAGCGGCTCCACGAACGCCGCCTGCTCATCCGTCACCTCGTCCGGAACGTGATAGATATTCTTCCACGGCACCTTCACGTACTCCGCAAAGCCGCCGTCCATGTGAATTCCGATCTGCTTAAAATTCGAGCACAGAAGAGGCTCCCCTATCCTGCAGTGGTAGCATGTCCCGCAGGTCACGCAGATGTCGTAGGTCACCCTGTCCCCGGTCTTTATGCTGTCCGGGACGTCCGTCCCCTTCTCCTCTACGGTTCCGAAGACCTCGTGTCCGGTGATCAACGGTATGCACTCCACCTCGTCCGCGTACTTGCCCGTGTAGCTTCCCCAGTCGGAGCCGCAGATTCCGCAGTACTTCACCTTGACCAGCACCTCGTCCGCACCGATCTCCGGCACTGGCACCTCCTTGTACTCATAGTGCCTTACCCGCTCCAGAACCTGTGCCCTCATCTTTGCCGCCGCCATGATCCGCTTCCCTCCTTTATGCCTTGTTTCCGGTGAAAACTCCTCCGTTCCCGCCTCAGGTAGTAAACAGCTTGTCGCTTCGTCCCTCGTAGGGCGCGTCTATCATCAGCGGGCGGAGGAATTCGATGCATTTCCTGTCCCCGTCCGACCTGCTCATGATGACGTCCTCGTCCTCGTAGTTGTAAACGCCGTCAAAACCGCCCAGATACAGAAGGCTGATCAGTTTTCTCCAGTTGATGTCGCCCCAGCCCGGGACGCGGAACCGGAAGGAGCGGTCCTTCCTCGTCCAGCGGTCCTGCATGTACATGTTCAGTCCCCCCATCGGGAGGTTGTGCTGAATTATCTCGCAGTCCTTCGCGTGTACGGTGACGATGCGGTCCGCGAGGACCTGGGCGAAGCAGTAGACGTCAATGCCCGAGAAGTACACGTTCGCGGGATCGAAATTCAGGGCAAAACTCTCGTGGTGCCCGGTGACCTCCAGGAGCCTGAGGGTGGACTGGATATCGTAGACAATATTGTTGGGATGCGCCTCAAAAGCGACCTTTATGCCGAGCTCCTTATACTTGTCGAAGACGTATCCCCACTTCTCCGCGAACTGCTCCTCCTCGTCCTTCCATCCGTCGGCCTCCGGCCAGTCGTTGATGTGGCCGTAATTCTCCATTCCGGAGAAGGCCACAACGTGCTTTACCCCAAGCTCTGCCGCGAGCTGTCCGGCCTTGATCATGCTCTGCTGCCCGAAGCGGATCTTTTCCTCCTTCGTTCCGGGGCAGATGGAATCCATTCCCTTCCCGTAAGGGCCCATGATCAGCGGCGAGTCGGCGTGATTGGAGATTCCCGAGATGAAGAGGCCATAGGACTCCACCATCTCCTTCAGCTTTTTCGCATTGCCGTTTTTCAGGCATTCATCCACGTCAACCTGGCCGTTGTCGGTGTAAGCGGGGATCTCCACCGCGTCGTAGCCTAAGTCCGCCGCCATCCTGCAGACTTCCTCCAGCGGCTTTTCCGACCAGTTCATCGTGCAGTAACCGATTTTCATATGCTTTGCTCTCCTATGCCCTGCTCTTCCGGATTTTCGTTTTGTTTTATTTATTTCCTTATATTTTCGTTTATGAATTGATACTGAGTATTGCCAGGGAAAGTGCGTTTCTCCGCAGAATACCGCAAATATCACACATTTAGAGTACTCTCCCGCTATTGACTATAGCAAAGCCTCTTCCCGCTGTCATTATTAAAGTTTCTTAAATTTCTGTATGTCTTTTTGTTAATGTGTTATATATTATCGTTATTAAACGTTTAATTTGCGTTTATTTTCTTTTAGTTGCTTAAGTAATGATCGTATGCTATTCTGACTATGTATAATCGAACGTCCGCATACCGGCGTATGCCGAAACGAAAAAAGATGAACAGAATTGAGCGAAGACAGGAAATCCGGAAAATAATCTCTGCCAACGGGCAGGCTGCCGTGAACGAGCTCAGCGCCTCCCTGAACGTCACCGAGGCGACCATCCGGTCTGATCTTGAGGGGCTGGAGCAGGAGGGGTTTCTGACCCGCTTCCACGGCGGCGCCTCCATCCGGCAGGCAGGCCCGGAAGAGGCCGCCTCCCCGCTGTCCTACGCGGACTGTGTGGAATACAACCCGAAGCGCGCGGAGGTCGGCGTGACCGCCGCGAATCTGATCACGAGCGGGGAAGGAGTTTTCCTGGGCCCCGGAACCACGAATTACTACATCGCACTTGCGCTGAGAAAGCGGACGGAGTTAAACGTCAATATTGTTACGAACAACTTCCTTGTCGCAGGCGCGCTCCGCGGATGCCGCAGCAAGCGGCTGCACTTCATCGGCGGGCGCACGGAGCCGGACGGGCTGTTCACCGTGCCGGAGGACATCGGGATGAGCCTCGCCGACATCTATCTGGACAAGATGTACTTCTCCATCGACGGCATCGACCTGACCGCCGGATACACCCTGTCCGACCCCTCGGTTCACAACATCATCACCACGGTGTCCGCCCGGAGCAAGCAGACCATCATGGCCGCGGACACCGTGAAGTTCAACCGGCGGTCCTTCATGAAAATCGGCGATCTGACCTTCGCGCCCGTCGTCGTTTCCAACCCGGATATCCCGGAAAGCTTCCGTAAGTTCTACCAGGATAACGGGATCATCCTTTACACCTGAAAGACTTAAGGACAACAGCAAAAGCCGCGCAGAAGCGCGGCTTTTGCTGTGCTGTAAGCTGTCGGCACGGGTCAAAGCAAGACACCGGACGGACGGCAGCAGCCGGCCCGTCCGATCGAAGCACAAGGCAGGGAGACACCCATGAAAGACATAATCATTGCCTATGATATCGGAACCGGCGGAATCAAGGCATCGCTCTTTGGCGCGGACGGAACCCCGCTTGCGGAGGAATTCCGCGAGCACCGCACATACTATCCCGGGGAGGGCATGGTGGAACAGGCTCCCGCGGACTGGTGGGAGGGAACGGTCTCCGTCACCCGTGCGCTTATGGAAAAGAGCGGGTGCCGCCCCGGGGACCTTGCAGCCGCCGCTCTGTCCGGCCACTCTCTCGTCGCCGTCCCCACAGACTCCGGCGGCGCCCTTCTTCTCGACAGGGTCCCCATCTGGTGCGACATGCGGGCGGCGGCGGAGGCGGATGAGTTTTTCCGCAATGTTCCTTACGATGAGTGGTATCCCGTCACCGGAAACGGCGATCCTCCGCAGACCTACACCGTCATGAAGCTTATGTGGATGAAGAAGCACATGCCGGAGGTCTGTTCCCGCACGGCGCGGATCATGGGGTCCAAGGATTACGTGAATTACCTGCTGACCGGCAGAATATGCACCGATCCTTCCTATGCCTCGGGATTCGGCGTCTTCAGCCTGGAAAACTGGGACTATGAGCCCGAATTCATCCGCGCCTCCGGCATACGGCCGGAAGTTTTCCCCGAGATCGTGCCCTCCGACTCCGTCATCGGCACCGTAACCGCGAAGGCCGCAGCGGAGACAGGGCTTCCGGAGGGCCTTCCCGTCGCCTGCGGCGCGGTGGACAACACCTGCATGTCCCTCGGCGCCACGGGCATTGCCGAGGGCGAGGTATACGCCTCTCTCGGATCCTCCGCATGGCTCGCCGTGACCTCCCGCGTTCCCATCATCGACATAAAGACCCGCCCTTTTGTCTTCGCACACGTTAAGAAGGGGCTTTACACCTCCGGGGTCTCGATTTTCTCCGCCGGGAATTCCTTCCGCTGGATCAGGGATCTCCTGTACGGGCCGCAGTCCGGGACAGCAGGCGTCTACGATCTCATGAACGAGGAGGCGGCCCGGGTTCCCGCGGGGAGCCGGGGAGTGCTGTTTAATCCCACCCTTGCGGGCGGCAGTGCCCAGGAGCCCTCGCCGGACTTAAAGGGAGGCTTCATGGGCCTCACGCTCTCGACCACGCGCGCGGATATGACCAGGGCAGCGATGGAAGGAATCGCGATGGCACTGCGCCTCACGCTGGACATTCTGCGGACCCGGACGGACTTAAGCGGCGCCGTCCTCCTGACCGGCGGGTGCAGCAAAAGCGCGCTGTGGCGCCGCATATTCTGCGACGTTTTCGGAATTCCGGTGAGGAAGACCAGCATAGACCAGGATGCCGCTTCCCTCGGCGCCGCCGCGGCTGCCGCCGTGTCCGTCGGGCTGTGGCCCGGTTATGACAGAATCCCGGAGCTGCATGTCCCGGTGGAGGTTCTGGCTCCGCAGCCGGACAATGTGCTTCTTTACTCCCGCCTGCTGGAAAAATACAGGGAGTGGACCGACAGCCTCGCGAAGCTCTCATGAAGAATCGGACGGGCCGGCTGATGCCGCCCGTCCTGTTCTTCACTTGGAGCCATACAGGCAGCTCGCTGCCCGGCTCTTTGTTAACGCATAATAAAACCCCGCCGGCCGGCATGGAATACGCATACCGGCAACGGCGGGGTTTTTGATTACAAGGGACGCGGGGCGCGGAATAAGGCACCCCGCGGATTATTCCATTATGCAGGAGAACCCTCCGGAAGATGTTCCTGCCTCCGTTAAAGGCTGCCCGCGGTCAGTTCCAGTGCACCTGGCCGGCGGTGTCGTTCGGGACAATGGCGATGTAGGTCTTGCCGGGGTTCACGACCATCTCCGCGCCGCTTGCCGCGTAGAACCTGGTCTTGTCGCTCTCGGAGAGCTTCTTCCAGAGAACCGGCACCATCGCGCCGCCCGAGCAGTAGAAGCCGATCTGGTTCTCGCCGATGACGTTGAAAATCAGGTAGCCGTTCTGGTCGTACTGGGTGAAGGTGCAGACCTGCACGAACACATTCGTAAACGACATGGTCTTTCCGGTCACCGCGTCCTTGTGGAGCTGCCCGTTCTCGTAATAATCATAGAGTCCGGTCGCCGGATTGTAGATCAGCTGAGACTTGTTGTAGGGGAAGGGAAGAGTGATCTTCGTGCACGGTAAACCGCCGATCGCCGCGAGGTTGTTCACCCCGAAATTAAAGTGCGGTCCGGGATTGATGGTGTAGGTGGACGGGACGCCGGCTCTGGCCATCCTTGCGGCCGCCTCGCCTGCCATTACATACTCCGTGAATTCGGTGGCCTTTCCGTTGTTCACTCTCGTATAGCTTCCGGAAATATTCGTGTTCGCGGGGTTTGCAAGATACGGGTTGTTGTAGAAAGGCCCGCCGTCGTGGATCAGGACAGCGTTGTACTCCTCCGCGAGCATGATGTTCGTCGGGCGCGCGCTGCGGATATT
>OMSM01000367.1 GCA_900313745.1 uncultured Lachnospiraceae bacterium | reverse complement strand
TTCCATAAAGAACCCCGGAACATAGTTCCGGGGTATATCATAACATAATTAAGAGAGCAATGGCGTAATACGGAGAGGGCCGCTGCGGTGCGTGGCCATAATTCCGGCCTCTCCCGCGGGACCTCTCAAATCATCCCTTTACTCTCCCCCCTTGATGACCGGAGACAGCCTCTTGTACACCAGGAAAGTGATTCCGACGTCAATCATCCCCTTGACAAAGGTAAAGGGCACGTTGAACACCAGCAGGCACTGGGCTATGCTCTTCACCGACGGAATGATCGCCTGGTACGCGGCGAGTATTGTCTCCTCGGGCATGAATTTGTAGTACACCGGATATACGACAAAGTAGTTGGACGGCAGCGAGAAGACCGCCATCGCAAGCGCACCGGAAACCGACGCGATAAGCGCTCCCTTCTTCGTGCGGTTCTTCCTGTAGACCAGGCCGGCGACGCCGGTGAACACCGCTCCGAGCATGAAGTTGGAAAGCTCGCCTATACCGAAGGAACCGCTGGCCATCACAGCGTGAAGCACGTTTTTGATAAGCTCGATCAGGATACCCCACACCGGCCCAAGCGCGAATGCGCCGATCACGGCCGGCAGATCGGAGAAATCGAACTTGATGAACGGCGGAATGAGAAACGGCAGCGGGAACTCGATCAGCTGCAGCACGAACGCCGCCGCCGAGAGCACTCCGGTCACTGCAATCTGTCTCGCCGTAATTCCTGTTTTCCTTGTTTCTGCGCTCATAAAGACTCCTTTCTGACTGAACTGCTCTGCTACACGTCTTCGCGCACGGAATCCGCCGGGAGAAGACATTGTCTTCCCGGTGCGGTATGCCGACAAAAAACCCCGTATCCTTCCGGGGACACGAGGTCATGAATAAGCGTACTGCTGCCGCACGATCTTCTTCCATCCAGACTTTACTGTTGGTTCCGGAGTTGCACCGAATCAGCCGGAGTGAGCTGGGAAAACTGACGCTTTCCGCCGCATCTCCCCGGGTCGCGGACTGTACCGCCAGTAGGGAATTTCACCCTGCCCCGAAGACGATATTGAATAACCTGCCGACGCAGCCTGGCTGCGTCCTGCTCGTTATTGTCCATTATAATTTCCGCCGGCATGATGTCAATACCGGTTCTTTTCCGTATAGTACCCGGTCAGCCCACTCTGCGGATCACTGCCCTGCCCGGGGCGTCATCATCGTCGACCCTGCGAATATCCGCTCCAAGCGCCCTCAGCTTCTCGGGGAAGTCCTCATATCCTCTCTCGATGTAGCGGATGTCGTGAATGTCCGACCTGCCCTCCGCCGCAAGCGCGGCGATCACCAGCGCGGCTCCTGCCCTTAAGTCGGGAGCGATGATCCGTGTGCCGGTGAAATGATCCACACCGTCGATAATTGCGGTGTTTCCTTCCACCTTGATCTGCGCTCCCATGCGGGTCAGCTCGTCAACATACTTGAAGCGGCTCTCGAAAATGCTCTCCGTCACGATGCTTGTCCCGTTCGCAAGTCCGAGCAGCACGGTAATCTGGGGCTGCATGTCTGTGGGAAACCCGGGGTAAGGAAGAGTTTTGACATGCGTGTTGGAGAGGCGCCTTGTCGCCGCGACTCTCACCGCGTCGTCGGACTCCTCTACCTGGCACCCGACTTCCTTCAGCTTGGAGGTCAGAGATTCCAGGTGCTTCGGAATGACGTTGCGGATTGTCACATCCCCCCTGGTCGCCGCAGCTGCGAACATATATGTCCCGGCCTCTATCTGATCCGGGATAATGGAATACTCCGTGCTGTGCAGGGACTGCACGCCGCGGATCCGGATGACATCCGTACCTGCTCCGCGGATCCGGGCCCCCATGCTGTTGAGGAAGTTCGCAAGGTCAACGACATGAGGCTCCTTGGCGGCATTCTCTATCGTCGTATTGCCCTTGGCCAGGGCGGCCGCCATCATAATGTTGATGGTCGCGCCGACCGAGACCACGTCGAGGTAGATATGGCTTCCCGTCAGTTCCTTCGCCTCGGCGATGATCATTCCGTGTGCGATCCGGATATCCGCGCCGAGCGCGCGGAATCCCTTGACATGCTGATCAATAGGCCTTAAGCCTATTGCACATCCCTTGGGAAGAACGACCTCTGCGTGGTGATATTTTCCGAGAAGAGCCCCGATAAGATAATAAGAACCGCGGATTTTCTGAACAAGTTCGTCGGTGACCGGCTCATCCTTGATGGGTGAACCGTTGATTTTATAGGTATGGCGATCAACCGCTTCCACATGGCCGCCGATACTGGATATCGCACTTAGAATAGCCCGGATATCACTGACATCCGGGACATTCTCCACGATCACGGTATCATTAGTCATTATGGCAGAGGCTAATATCGGAAGCGCCGCGTTTTTGGCGCCTGCTATATCAATCTCACCGGACAGGGGAATACCTCCCCTGATCGCGTAATACTCCATATAACCCCCCGTCCGGAAGAAGCGGAGCGCTCCCTTCGGCGCTGAACGGATAAAAAATCAAACAAAGCCGGCAAACAGGAATTATCCGTTCATGATCATAAAGATCGGATTTTCTACTATAATATGACAATTTGTGAGCTCAGTCAACGAACGTGCGTTCGTTGACTGTTTCGGTCGGTCAAAACAGATCAATTCCGGAACAGGAACCGATAAAGGCGAAAAAAAACGTGGGAAAACATGCACGCATGCTTTCCCACGGGGATTATCCGCTTTATCGGCCAGCAAAGCATTAACCTAATAAGTCAGGTAGTTAACCGGATTTACCGCCTCTCCGCCGATACGGATCTCGAAGTGGAGATGAGGTCCCGTGCTGTTTCCCGTATTGCCCGAGAGGGCAATCTTCTGCCCCTGCTCGACATACTGCCCGGGGCTCACCAGAATCCTGGACAGATGCCCGTATCTTGTCTGCCTCCCGTCCGCGTGATTGATATAAACCACATATCCGTATCCGCTCTGCCATCCGGCGATCGTCACCGTACCGGCCGATGAGGCCATGACCGCGGTACCGGTGCTCACTGCGATATCCACTCCCTTGTGGTATGTGCTCGCGCCGGCCTTCGGGGCGTTCCTCCCTCCGAACCCGGAAGAAATATAGCCTCCGGATACGGGCCAGATATAGGTCGGCTTTGCTTTCGTACCGCGCTCCACAATGCGGGGCTGTGCGACCGCATCAACCTCTTCCTTCACGATATCCTGTCCTACCCAGGTATCCCCCTGGTAGCTCACCAGCGCGATCACTCTGCGGTGTCCGACAGTGCCCTCCTGAAGTTCACGGGTAGTCCCTACGTACCAGCTGTCGTTGTCGATGTATACCGTGGGTTCAGTGTATTCCTGTTCCAGATACTCCTGGCTTGTGTGAAGCACGGACAGCTCCGGCTTCGGCACAGTCACCGTCAGCTCGTCGCCGATGCGGATCATTGCCGTGTCCGACGCAAACATCGGATTCAGCGCCACAAGTCCCGCAGTGGTCAGTCCGTATTTCTCCGCGATCTCCGAGAGCGTGTCTCCGGCAACAACCTCGTAAATCTGCTTCTCGTCCTTATCCTTCAGCACCGTGGACTGAGCCTGCTCCAGCGTCATGATCCGGTTCTCGGGCATGTAGGACTCGACAACCTCAATCTTCTCTCCGTAGCTGATGTCTACCAGCCCCAGCGGATAGTCCTCGAAGTCCATGACCTCCACGGGCGCTGCTTCAGCAAGCGCGTCGGACAGAACTATTTCTATTCCGGCGAGCGGCATGCTTTTCTGGCTCTCCTCCCTCTCAATGCTGTTCTGATGCTCCTCCGTCCTGACCACTTCGGCGGTGAACACGCTGACTTCGCGCTGCGGATCCGGAACAAGCCTTACCAGAAACCTGCCTTCACTGTCATAGCGCTCAAGCGCAGCAGTAAGCAGGGCAAGAATTTCGTCCTTTGTGGAGAGCGTCACGATGCAGTCCCGCACTCTCATGGTGTAGCAGCGCTCGAGGGACTTCTCCCGCACCGTGTCCAGAACGGCGATCATTCTCTCCGTGATCTGCTCCGCCGGATCCGTCTCGCCCCAGAGCACCTCCTGCCCCTCGTAGCTAAGCTCGGAGCGCATGTAAATCAGCTCGCTGCTGGTCGAGGCGATGGAGCGCCTGGCCTCGAGAAGGCAGTGCTCCGCCTCCTGCTTCGAGTCGACGATGCCGACCTCCTCTCCGTTCAGGTACACCGTGAAAATATTGTCGCCCTCGTGAACGAAGGGCGTATATCCTGGAATCAGGAAAAGAGCGGCGCCAAAGAAATAAAGCGTCGCCAGAACAAACCAGAGATGAACTTTTCTGTGATAAATACTGAAATACTTCCGGGTCATAAACTCCACTTGCCTGAGGGGACCGTCCGCACCGGGCGGCGGATCAGCCCCTGGTTATTTCCGCCTTACCGAGTATCCGAATTTGCCGATCTGTTCGCCGAGGCAGAAATACTGCCCGTGGCAGTACGCGATGGGTTCCGCCTTTGCCAGGTCAAACTTCCCGGTCTCATCCATGTAGGCCTCGTCCACACTGACCGCAAGGACCTCGCCTATGAAAACGTCATGAACTCCCATCGGGAGTATATCCTTTACGCGGCACTCGAGACAGACCGGGCTCTCCGCGATTCCGGGCACCTTCACTTCCTTCGATGGCGACCGGGTAAGGTGAAGCGACGAAAACTTGTCCTCGTCCCGTCCCGACCGGACGCCGCAGTAATCTGTCGCGAAAGCCAGCTTCTTCGTCGTCAGGTTGAGCACGAATTCCCCTGTCTCACGGATCAGCCCGTACGTAAAGCGCTCCGGACGGATGGACACCGAAACCGTCACCGGATCAGAGGAAAGATTGCCTGTCCATGCGGCGGTCATGATGTTGGTCCTGCCCGATGAATCCTGCGAGGTCACCAGTACCGCAGGTACGGGATAAAGCATGTTTCCGGGACGCCAGAACTGTCTTCCCATGTGCCTCCTCCTTGCCCCAGCCGGGATATCCCGCGCAGTCCGTCACACCAGCCCGAGAAGCCTCATGATCGCGTCCGTCACGCCGAACGCGTGAAGAGAGGTCATAATCAGAGCGATAACGGAGATGATCAGAGTCGCCTTGACGAGCCCGTAGAGCTCGTCGTCCATCTCCTCGTCCTCCTCGTTGATCTCCTCGACGACTTTGATATGCGCCTCAAGGCGCTTCATCGATTCCTCGAGCGCCTTCTGGTTCTCCTTGATCCCGGAGATGCTCTCCTCCAGCGCTTTGGTCTGGTGGTCCAGCTCCTCGATCATCGAGGCCTGGACATTGCGGTAGACCTGAACGCCCGTGTGATAAGTTTTCTTATCTGCCTCATCGAGTCTCTCCGCGTATCTGGTCTCCAGATCGTCAAAGCGGGAGGATATCTGCTCGGCGAGCCCGCTGCCGCTGTCCGATGCGGCGCGCAGTTCCGCGATGTCCTCCGGCTTCACCGACGGAACGCGGCTGACAATATCCTCGACATCCTCGGCGGTAAGCCTGGGCATGGACGAGATAACCCCGCGGACATCCGCCGCGGTAAGCGTGGGCTGGGAGGCCACGATGGCCCGGATCTCCGACGCCGTTACCCTTGGCTGCGCACCAAGGATCTCGGAAATGTCTTTTCTGGACAGCCGCGGCTGATTATCCAGCAGCTCGGCGACATCCTGCCTCGAAAGCCCCGTACCGGACTTTACCAGCGCCGCGATGTCGTCCGCGAGCGCCGCACGGTTTGCCTCCAGAAGCTCGCTCACCCTGGCAGCTGTACGCTCCTCCATAAGGCTGATCATCTGATCCATATCCGCGGGAAGCACATCCTGAGCAGGCTCTTCCGCTTCTCCCGCGCTCTCCGGTTCCCCGCTGTTGTTTCCGGTCACGGCACCGCCGTTCATTCCGAACAGCAGATTCCGGATGAAATCCTCCTCGTTTCCTGTTCCGGCCGGCTCCGAAGGAAGTACCTCCTTCGCGGGCTCTGCGCCAGCGCTTTCCGGAACGGGCTCCGCGGCTGCATCCTCCGGTCCGGGTTCTGCATCCGTGCTTTCCGGAACAGGCTCCGCGGCCGCATCCTCCGGTCCGGGCTCCGCATCCGTGCCTTCCGGAACCGGCGCTGCATCCGTGCTCTCCGGAGCGGGGGTTTCGTCCTGCTCCGCCGCGAGATCGAGAAGAGAGGACAGGAGCGCATTTGCCTCGTCGTTCTCCTCCTCACCGCTCTCCTGCATCATCGCCTTCAGCCCGTCAGCGTTAAGCCTGCTGACCTCATTCATCTCCTGAATGGCCGAATTCCGGTTCTCCAGCATAGCGGTAAGCTCCTCAAGCCTCCGGCGGTACTCCTCCACCTCGCCGGCGAGTCTCTCCCGCTCGCGCCGTTCAGCCTCTCCGTTCGCCCGGATCATCGCGTCTGCGTCGTTAAACTGATCAAACATTCCCGTACTCCAAATCTGCAGGCATCACCTTGCAATCTGCTGTGATTCTTTACATACAGAGTTTATTATACCATAGACAGGTGCATCACGTGAAATCGCGCATTACAAAAGGAGGTCCATCCGCGTACGGGCCTGTTTCTCCGGTTCCGCACAGGAACCGGCCGGGCCGGCAGCGAAAGACCCCCATAAATGAGGAGTGCCCGGACACCTTGTTATCGGCGCCCGGGCTATTATGAAAAATTATCTATTCCCTTTGCACAACTATACAATAGCAATTATTTATGAACAAAATATGAACATCGCGTAACAATATAGTGAATTTACACAATTCTTCTTTGGACATTGCCTATATTCTGTGCAATATCACTGTATTTACCGCGGATTCCGGACAATACCTCCGTCAAGGCGCCGCTTCCGGCAGTCTGTATCTGCAGCCCGGCCTTACGCCTCTTCCATCTCCTCACCGGCGATGGCCATGATCTCGTCATTCAGCGAAAGCATGCGGTCGTCGAGGGCCGAGACCATCTTCGCGCAGGCATAGAGCTCCTCCTGAATATGCTCCGGCACCTTTCCGGGGAACTTATACTGGATTTTGTGCTCGAGACTCGCCCAGAAATCCATTGCGATGGTCCGGATCTGGATTTCCACCTTGGTGTCCACGATCCGGTCCGAGAGATAGACCGGAATCAGCACGATCATGTGGTAGCTCATATAGCCGCTTGGCTTCGGATTGGTGATATAATCCTTGATTCCGACGACACGGATGTCGCTCTGGTTGCTGATCATGTCCGCAATCCTGTAGATATCGGATACATAGTCGCAGATAATCCGTATGCCCGCGATATCATTGCAGTATTTGACCATGTTGGAGAGCGTGGATTCATAGCCGTGCCGCTGAAGCTTCTTGACGATGCTCTTCGGCGTCTTGACGCGGTATTTGATGTGCTCGATAGGATTGTAGCGGTGGACGAGCTGGAATTCGTCGCTGAGAATCTGCAGCTTCGTGTTGATCTGCTTAAGAGCTGCCCCGTAAATGAGCATTACTTCTTCCCAGCTCTCCTTGCCGTCGTCCCTGACCTCCAGTTCCATAATAGTGCAACCCCGTTTCCGCCTGCGCCAGGGTGCCGTCTCCGCGCGGGATCCCCCCCGAATCCCGCCGCGGCCTGACGCGTTCCGCCCTGCGCGCAGCCTGATCTAATTGTCAGTTTTTGCTGTCCCGCCTTCTGAAGCCCGGATACTGCGGACACTGCGTCCATCTCATGATCAGTGCCTCCGGAAGCCTCTTATAGTTTTTCCCGAACTTATATCCCGCATATCTCGCGGCGCACCGCCACAGAAAAACCGGTATCTCCGCGGCGCTTCCGCCCCTGGCAAGGGCGCGGAGCATCTTTCCCACGTACCGGATGCCTTCTCCCTCGGAGCGCGCGTTGACAAATACATCCCACCGGTCGCCCTGGGAGACGCCCAGATCGAAATTCCTGCAAAACTGCTGCTTCGCCGTGTACTCGTGCGAGTGCGCCACAACAGCCTCAGCCTCGTACCGTAT